>JAGQWV010000066.1 GCA_020437045.1 Saprospiraceae bacterium
TCCCTGCTTTAAAATTGATTTTTTCCATATTTGAGGACGTAATCAAACCTTCAGCTGTTAATCTTTTACCGGCATGAAAGGACATCTGATGTGGATCCATGTTAAAATATGGGGCCGGAATTTCAATGGTATCCTGACAGGGAGGAAAGTCCGTACAATTAACCGCCAAGTCATAGATTTTCTCACCAACACAACCCGTGGCCAAATTAGTAGCCCTTAGTCTGACCTGTAGGGTTCCATCTATAGCGTCTTCACCAATATGAAGATTTGTAGACTGCGTATTGGCCGGAGAAATCGAACTGCCCAGGGCAGAGGGATCTTGCAGGATCTCCCATTGGAAGCTGTATGTTGCTCCCGGTACGACCGTGCCGGAAATAAGATGGGTGGTATTAGGACAATATCTCGAAGGAGATCCGGGAATAATATCTACCTGAGGATTCAAATTGATCACCACTTCAACGGTAAAAGACGGACCAACACATCCATATTGGCTGGTGGGAGTAACCGTATAAACTACTTTTAAGGACTGACTACCATAGTTGGTAATCGTATTCATGATTGCTCCATCAGAGCTGGCGACATTGGTAGCGCGAGGGTCAGGAACCAATACATTTACATCGGGAACCACCGTTACATTGTAAACATATGTCACCTGTCCTAATTCAGCAGCAGTTGGATTATTCATGAGATCATCCAAATCAAAACTAAATGGTTCTCCGGAACAAGCTTGAATCGTGGTGATGGGTTCGGGATCGGGAATACCCGCATCGGTTGGATCAGGACTACCATCATACTCCGCGATTAACCAGCCACAGAAATCTACATGGGTGCTTACGGCATCTCCCGTACCTGGGCCTTCACCCGAAGGACCACTGGCATCTCCCCACCAGTTGGCGGTACCATCTACTTGCGCATTGGTACTCGATATACCAGTGCCATTTCCGGACATATTATTATAGTTAGCCACCACCGAGCTCTCATCTAGTCCATCATACCCGACGGCGATACCTGTAGTATTATTTTGCAGCGTATTTTCGGTAATAGTCGCCATCGTACCCAAAGCAAAGTAAGTTGTAACCAGTATACCGGCAGAAGTTGATCCATCTGATGAGGCCACTCCTAAATTACTGGCTATGGTATTGTTCGATACATTGACTACCGCTCCGGCTGATATATCAAGAGCGTAGTCTAACCAATCTCCCACTCCTTTACCAGTATACATATTATTCATAAACAGTGCACCATTGATTCCCGTACCGTAATAAAGCACACCCACACGACCAATTTCACTAAACATACAGTTGGTGATATCGGTATTACCATCTCCAAAAGCAGCAACGGCAGTTCCGGCATAACTAGGACTACCTTCCTGGTATTTAATCTCACTAAATGCAACATTATCGATGGTACCAGAACCTTTGCTTCTGATGGCTTGCCACACCAGCTGACCAGTCCCATCGATGGTCAGGTCCTTGAGATGAAATTCAATCCCCGATTCAACAAAAATGAATCCCCTCGCATCACCAGTTGATCCGGTATCAAATCCCGGTCTTAGGGTGGTCAAGGTCTTTCCTGCTCCTTGCAACGTGATTGCTTTCGATACAACAATTTGGGCCGGCTCTATATAATTCGGTATTAAGATCTCAATGACATCCATCGGACTGGCGGCATCTATGGCATCCTGAATAGAACAATATATATCAGACGTATTCACATTCATAATCGGCCCGGTCATGACCATGGATCCAACAGAGTAAGCCTCGGACAGCCATGGACAAAATTCTACATCCGCGCTAATCGCATCTCCTGCTCCGGTGGCACTTCCAGATGGTCCAGTGGCATCACCCCACCAGTTTAACGTGGCATCAATCGAGCTCCCTGTTGTATTTTCAACTCCAAAAGTGATATTACCCGCGATGTTATTTTTATTGACTATCCCCGTAGCTCCATTCTGAAATTTGATCCCCGTATTATTCCCAGATATTGAATTCTCCGTAATAGTAGCGACCCCTTCATCCACCAGTATTCCTACATCATTGCCATCAATGGATGAGAGATTGCCTTCGATATTTGCCGAGGCATCTGCTCCTTCCACCAAAATGCCGACTCCGGATACATCATTCGTCAAAATGGAAGTATTGTCTTTGATCAGTGCATGTACGGTACTTCCATTGCT
Source organism: Saprospiraceae bacterium (assembly GCA_020437045.1). GTDB lineage: Bacteria > Bacteroidota > Bacteroidia > Chitinophagales > Saprospiraceae > JABDMH01. The sequence continues at coordinate 2,177 of JAGQWV010000066.1, forward strand.
GTTATCCGGACTATCCTTCACATAAATACCGGTTTCAATATTATTAGTCAGATCGACCTGTTCAATAACACAGTCGGTATTTCCTGCATTAGAAACATATCCTTCATAATTATTTACAAACACACCAATGTCTGTGTTTGATACACTTCCACCCATTATGTGTACGGGAGCATTTGTATTTACGTTCCATACTTCAAGTCCTTCCGAGGGGACTGAAATTCCTGTGCCGTCAACAATATTCCCTATCACTTCACCTACAGCATCTGACAAACTGGACATCAATATTCCATCCCAGAAACTTTCATTAGCGTCCGAAATTCCACCGATCATATTATTTGACACGGTATATGATTCCACATTAGGGCCCGTATGTAAATTGTAAAAAATACCTCTTCTCCTTGCTTGTATTTGATTATTGTCAATCACCTGAAACTGTAAATCCCCCGGATTCATATCATGAAAATTACCCGTCTGTACTCCTATACGCACATTCGTCATCACATTGTTAGTAATCCTGGTATAGTTATCATTGTAAATCAAAACAGCACCCCCCCAATAATCTACAACACCTGAGGATAGATAAGTACCAAGATCCATAAAAAGGTTATCATCAACTAAATGTCCAGAGGTTGAAGGATTATTAAAATTGTTCCAGCCGAATAAATCTATACCGAAATAAGATACATTTTTAATGATGTTGCTAATCACCGATAGATTATTGACTACTAGTGTATTAGCCGGATCATAATAGACAATTCCGTCATAGACATCAATATCACTACCATTTGTTCCTGTCCAACCTGTCGATATATTGGGATTGTCACCATCAAGCGTTAAGCCATTGATATGTACATTATCAGCCTCGATGGTAAAAATGGCGTCGGCTTCAGACGTGGCTGGATAGACAATCGCTTCAGCGATCCTTGATCCGGTATTGGGTGAAATCCCTGCGTTCGGACCGTTAATTGTCACGGATTTATGTACGTATACATTTTCGAAATAATTACCTTCACCAACAAGGATGGTATGTCCGTTTACCGTTTCAGCATCATCAATAGCCGCTTGAATGGAGCAAAACGACTTGCCGGTATTACTATTCATCACCAGACCGTCACTAATACCAACATCCCTGGTATCCTGTCCATTTCCACTAAAATTATTGCCCGAAATCATGTTTCCACAAGTAGCCTGGGCATTTCCCCTTCCGAAGTAGGTGTCTGCGACATTCGATTGATCTCCATCGCCTGGATAGGGTAAATGACCAGCCTGTTGCTGAATCCCAATATCATTGCCATTCAATGTATTATTGGTGACCACATGGTTGGTTCCTTCGATGACAATCCCAAAGCCTTCACTGGTGGACCCCTGGGTATATCCGGTCACAGTATTATTGGTCACGGTTACACCATTTGGTATATCGACATTGCTTCCGAGTACTGCTCTTCGGATTACCACGATACCGCCCTTATCCCGAACATCGCTGCTCCCTGAAAAAGTCAGTTGATTGCCATCGACCGTTACGTCTCCTGCCGGATTTTTCACCTCAATTCCGAACCTGCCTCCACCGGTTATTACATTGGTATTGATGGTATTAATACCAGTAGAACCGTCTAGGCCGACCACACCAATTGCGTTATCTCCCGCACCAATATCAATAGTATTGTGCGAGATGTCTACGGCCGATGCAGATCCATCCTGGAGTTCAATACCACAACAATTGTTATTGGTCACCATATTATTAGTGATGGAAATGTTTTGTTTAAATCCATTCCATACCACAATTCCTCTTGATCCTGGCCCATGATTGGCCACCATTGAATTCGAAAGGGAAAAGCCGTCGATAGGACCGTTCGCATAGAAGCCCGATCCAGAAGCATTATTTAGAAGAGCGACGTTATCAATATTAAGATTGTCGTTGTTTGGGCCTATGGCATAAATAGCAGCATCAACATTTCCATTTACACCAGCGAAATTCTGCACGGTAAGATTTTTAATGCTGATATCAGTCAGACCGGTAAGGATTTCGATACCACGGGTAGCCATCACCCCGGTACCATCAAGTACATACAAAAATTTATCATTAGTAATTCCCTGTAAAGTTAGATTGGAGACATTCACGGTGACTTTTTCATGATATTGTCCGTCCTGCAGGTTTATGATGTCACCTGGATCCCCGTATTTGATAGAATTTTGAATTTTATCAATTTTCACAACAGGAGAGGTAAAATTGTTTACATACTGGTTATTGGCAACGTAGGTCACCTTCCCCTTTTTAGACCCTGATACTTCTTTATGAGCCATTCTGGCTTCTACCTCGAAGAGTTCTGCCGGAGTCAGTGCTGAAAAACTAGTACCATTTAGCGTAGAACTGGTGATATCGAGTCGAAATGAAATATCGACATTACTTAAGTTTATTATGGTAGTACCCACACCGTTGATAAAATCATTTGCACCCAGTACGAATGAACCGGTGGTCGGTATTGTGCCTCCAAAAGATATGTGAGTCCCATTATTGTCCAGGGTATTCCCAGCGAATGTCGTATTAATATTAAAGTCATCAAAATTCAAGGCTGTACGACATTTCTCAATAGTATTATTCATGATGACCACTATAGCGGCTCCCCCATTTACGAAAATGCCATTATTCCAGGTTTTATGCCCACTAAAGAGTCCTCCCGAATCATCACCGGTAAATTTATTATTCAGAATATTCTTGATACCACCTCCGGCCGAAATTGTCAAGGCCCGGGCTACAGTTCCCACAGCAGCACCATTTCTTTCAAAAATGCAATTCTGTACGGTGTTAGAGCCGGCTCCATCCAAAATAATTTGATCTAATGCTACGGCATCGGTTCGCAGCACATGAAAGCCATCCAGGACGATGTCTCCTGAGGCATTAAAATCAATAGTGCAATTGAGCAATATAGCCTCTGGCAATCTGGCACCACTTCCGGGCACTCCAATGTTAGGCCCTTGCAGCGTAATTGATTTATTAATATTTAATGTTTCCGTATAACTTCCTGCATCGACCTGAATGACATCTCCATCCATGGTACCTGCATCGTCGATGGCTGCCTGGATTGTAGCAAACATAGACATGGTCGATAAATTGGTCACCGGACCAGCTAAATCATCGACGTCTTTAGATGGTTTAAGATTTGATGCAGCCGGCTGAAGGGGAATGCTAAGCAAAAGATAGAAGAGAAGAAATTTGAAAGATAGTGATGATGTTTTAGGGTAGAATTTGGATGCTATGATCGCTAACATCCTGTCTGGAAAAGACAGATTTTTGGTTTTCATTACACGAGATTTTACGATATATGGAATATAGAAAGTTATTTGTTTTTCGGGGTTACGCTCCAATAATCTAATTGACTAAATAGCCAATAAAACTGATGAATTATTAAGATTGACAACATGAGCTTAATCTAATATAAATAGGAAGAAACTTTGTGTTGTTTCCTATTTTGGCAAATTCCCTACGTGATCGAAAGAATATTGTAATAATAGGAAAACATCTTGTAACATAAAACATATAACTGAATTAATTACATTATTTCCCCTAAAAATTCTGGCCTTCTCTACATGACATCCGGTGCAACAATTTTAATATACGATACTGACTACGGAATGTGGATAATCCCATGAGTAAGTCATTCTAATGGTTGTTTGGGAAGCCGTTGATTCATCCATTGCCTATGTAATTCGCCATCGTAAAGTCGGCGAAGAGGAATGGACCGAAATCGTAGTCACTATGAATTTTTTTGAACTGACGGAAATGGAGAATTGTGAGGTCTACGAGGTTCAGGTGCAAACAGTTTGTGCGCGAGATACCAGTGGTTATGTAGAAAGCCTGCTTATGCCTGCTGCTTGTAATACAGCAGTTGAAGACCTGGCTCTGCATTTAAATGTCCAGGTATTTCCCAATCCTTTTGACAAACAATTGAGCTTAGAAATCACCTCGGAAGAATATCAGGATTTAATTATCGAAGTTTTGCAACTGGATGGAAAATCAATTCGCCGTCAAACCACCAATATGTTACCAGGCAAACAACATATTCTGATAGACAATTTAGAAAACCTGGCATCAGGGATTACCTCATCAGTTTGAAAAATCAGAATGGAATTTTGATGAAGAAAGTCTTACATGATTTGGCCACAGTGGAACGGTAACATTCAAATCCGATTATAATTCCTTTCAGGCATGTTTATTGATCTTTTAGGCAACGAACCGATAAACCCAGGCTCTTAGAACCAGGGGGCACGGTACTTTGATTAGCGGAATGGCTTAGTTCCAGTATAGAAGCATAATTCGTATGCGATTCGGAACTACTCCACCACGCCCCAAGAGAACCCATGGATTTGTCAAATTCGTTTTCCGGGTGACGAAACCCACCCGGAAGTCCTGTAAAACCACTCTCATTAGTCGCTCCGCTATTCGGGCTACGCCAATGACTAAATCCTTCTTCTTTCATTTTCCCACCGGCAATTCCCAGTCCACCAAGTTGCACGATCAAAGTCAATAAATCTGCCTCAGTTGGTACATGCCAGCCGGATGGACACAGAACATCGGTATCGACTGCGTACCAGTTGTACAATTTTCCGTATGGTATGTTATTGCTGCTCAGGTTATCATAATAACACCAGGCCCCAGTCGACAATCCAGCCCAGGTCTCATAGTTTGTGATCTGGTCAATCAACACACCATTGCGATAGTGCGTAACACTGAGATTTTCGGCCATCCATACCTGACTTCCAATGCGAATGGTCTTATATGTATTGTTATCGATGTCCATGACTGTACCCACTTCCTTATTCCCTGTGAGCGAAGCCCAGATTACCCCGTTCCAGATTTCAAAATCACTCCCGGTCCATCTCATGGTACCTAATTCGGGATTTGGATCCTGGAAGTTGCCCAATTTGATGGCTCCTTCAACCTCCATGACTGGTTGGCTGATCAGCCATCCGGTGGAAGCAAATAATGTAGTGATGATTATAATTCCCTTCATGATGTTTATTGATTTTTGACACAACGCACCGAAAAACCCAACCTCTTACCATCGCCGAGCCGGCCTACATCGATATTGCCGTAGTACACGCTGCGGTACCAGGCATTACTGCTACTCGACTCCGTACTGCTCCACCAGAGTCCGAAGTCGCCAAGATCGAAGAACGAACCACTGGTACCGCGGCCGCCACCCGGAAGACCTGTAAAACCGCTCTCATTGGTAGCTCCGGTGTTTGGGCTAATCCAATGTGTCGTGCCGGCTTCCTTCATTTTCCCGCCAGCGATGTCCAAACCACCTAAAAAGTCGGTAAGGTTCGTCCATTCTGCATCAGTGGGAACGTGCCAACCCGAAGGACAGAGCTTCCCTGTGTTTACCGCATACCAGTTGTACAACTTGCCATATGGTCTATCGTAATTGCTGTCGTTGGTATACCAACACCATGCCCCCGTCGATAGACCCTCCCACGTCGTATTGTTTGTGATTTGATCTATGACAGTCTTGTCATTGTATTGGGTAACACGAAAATTCTCGGCCATCCATACCTGACTTCCCATGCGAATGGTTTTGTAGCTATTCCCATCGACATCCTTTACAGTACCCACCTCCTTATTCCCAGTCAGCGAAGCCCAGATTACCCCATTCCAGATTTCAAAATCACTCCCGGTCCATCTCATGGTACCTAATTCGGGATTTGGATCCTGGAAGTTGCCCAATTTGATGGCTCCTTCAACCTCCGTGACCGGTTGGCTAACTAGCCATCCAGTGGAAGCAAATAATGCAGTGACGATTATAATTATTTTCATCATGTTTATTGATCTTTTAGGCAACGAACCGAATGACCCAATCTCTTATCATTGTTGAATCGTATTATACTGCCATCGATGTAGCTCAGGCTGCGTTGCGTGGCGTAACTGCTGCTCGACTCCGTTCTACTCCACCAGTAGCCGAAGCCTCCAAGACTGTTGAAGGAACCAACAAAGTGGCGGAAGCCACCCGGATGACCTGTAAAACCGCTCTCATTGGTAGCTCCGGTGTTCGGGCTAATCCAATGTGTCGTGCCGGCTTCCTTCATTTTCCCGCCGGCGATGTCCAAACCACCTAAAAAGTCGGTAAGGTTCGTCCATTCTGCATCAGTGGGAACGTGCCAACCTGAAGGACAGAGCCTCCCTGTGTTTACCGCATACCAGTTGTACAATTTGCCATATGGTCTATCGTAATTGCTGTCGTTAGTATACCAACACCATGCCCCTGTCGATAGAGCCTCCCACGTCGTATTGTTGGTGATTTGATCTATTATCGTATTATCACGATATTTCGTGACCCTCAGATTTTCAACCATCCATACCTGACTACCAATTCTAATGGTCTTGTATACATTGCCATCAATGTCCTCAACGGTGCCGACCTCTTTATTGCCGGTCAGCGACGCCCAAATCACTCCATTCCATACTTCAAAATCGAATCCAGACCAACGGATAGAACCAATTGGAGGATTGGGGTCCGTGTTATTACCGATTTGAATCGACCCTTCGACCACCAAAACCGGTTGGGCAGGTACCAACTCAAGACCCAAGATCTGTAGAAAAACAGCAATCATCCATTTTCGCATTAATCCTGATTTTTTACGCAACGGACACTTAATCCCCATTTTCGATCTGTGATAGTGAGTTGAGTGACATCTGCGGTATTGTATTCAAAATTGTAGTCCTTCAAAGACAAGCCAATGAGGTCAATGGCCCAGTAATTACCGTACTGCATTAATCCGGTGTAGCTGGCATCCGGCTTTCTATTACCACCAGGCAGAGCTGCCAAACCACTCTCATTCGTCGCATCTGTATTGGGAGGTGACCAATGCTGGGTACCGGATTCTTTCAAGGGCCCGCCGGCTGTCGCCGCACCTCCCATTAAATCAATCAACGTTTCCCATTCTTCCACGGTTGAGACATGCCAGCCTGTCGGGCAGAGTCTGTCATCCTCTGCCGCATATCCGTTATACAGAAAACCATAAGGTATTATATTAGCATCACTGTTATTATATCTGCACCTATACGGAACAGCCTGGCTTGACCAACCAGCCGGCGCGGGATCTCCAAGTATAATACCATCATTAAGCCTGGTGGTACGAAGATTTTCTATCATCCAGATATCGTTACCAATTTTCAGGGTTTTATAAATATTCCCAGTGATATCAGACACCGTATCCAGAACACCACCAGTTAATGACACCCAGATGATGCCATTCCACCCCTCCAGGTCGTTACCTGTCCACCGTATAGTGCCTGGTTCAGGATTGTTATCTGGTGACTGACCCATAGAAAGTCCACCCTCCAACTCGACTTGTACCTGGCTGGACAATTCGAACCAACTAAAGGTTACTACTGCCATAACAATCGCTATTTTCATTCCCATCGTCATATCCATTAGATTCCAATACATGAAGTGGTTATTCTCTTGCAGGGAAAGGTAATGGATCCGTGTCCAGAAGGCTTTTTCTATCATTGCAAATGCTTACGCTATTATTGCAATTGGTTATTTACCAGGGACAACCCGATACCAAATCCATCATGCTCACCCATATCATCTACGCGGTAGTACCGGTCAAAAACGAACGGGAGTTGATCTTCCTGAATCCCTATTCCTGTATCAGATACGTGAATTTGAAGCTGCGATTTGGTCTTGTCATTTGGATAAGTGGCCTGAATCTGTATGTTGCCAATTCCTACCATCCTTCAACGGTCATATTCTAACCAGATGTTTTACCGAAAGTGAGCTGGACAACTAGAATCGCTAACTGAATTCGTTGCAAAGTGCCTAATCTTTAACGCACCGTACACTGAACCCCCATCCACTTTGTTCAAGTAATAATGTTGCAACAACCACCGTATTAAATTGAAAGTTACGGATATAAGGAGAGCCAATATCCGTATACGACCAGTAGTTTCCGTATAAGCCAAGATTGTTATAAGTCCCATCTGGTTTTCTTTGACCTCCTGGTAAAGCTGTGAATCCTGTTTCATTGGTCGCTCCGGTGTTTGGAGCTAACCAGTGTTCTGAACCTGCCTGTTTCAGCGGACCGCCAGCAATAGATTCACCACCAAGATGGGTTATAAGGTCTTCCCAATCATGATATGTTGAAACAAGCCATCCGACTGGGCACAAACGATCATCCTCCACTGCACGATTATTGTATAAATACCCAAATGGTTGTATATTACTATCACTGTCGTTGTACCGGCATCGAGCAGGAAAAGAAACAAACCAATTGGAATCAGCCTCAATATCAGGTATAAATATCCCATCATTTAAGTTCCTTGTCCTAAGGTTTTCTATCATCCAGGTATCATTCCCAATTTTCAAGGTTTTGTAAATATTCCCATTGATATCCGAAATTGTGTCCAGTACATTACCTGAAAGGGTCACCCAAAAGATGCCGTTCCATCCTTCGAAATTAAGTCCATTCCAGCGAATCGTTCCTGGTTCAGGATTGTTGTCTGGTGATTGTCCAATGGTAAGTCCACCCTCCAACTCGAGTTGTACCTGGCTGGACAATTCGAACCAACTAAAGGTTACTACTGCCATAACAATCGCTATTTTCATTCCCATCGTCATATCCATTAGATTGCAATACATGAAGTGGTTATTCTCTTGCAGGGAAAGGTAATGGATCCGTGTCCAGAAGGTTTTTTCTATCATTGCAAATGCTTACGCTATTATTGCAATTGGTTATTTACCACATCATTTATCCAGTGAAGTCAAATTTTGCCGATACTCCTTTGGGCTGAGGCCATAGGCATCTTTAAAAGCCTGAGAGAAATAGGCTGGTGTAGTAAACCCGGTCCGGTAGGCAACTTCGGAAATTTGTAATGAGCGGTTGCTCAATTCCTTTCTAGCTTGTTCCAATCGTAGTTGACGAATGTAGAGAGATGTTGATAAACCCGTCAATGCTTTAATCTTGCGGTAAACCTGAGAAGAACTTAAATGCAAGTAATTGGAAAACTGGGTAATGGAGAGATCAGTATCTTGGATTCTTTCGAGTACGATGTCTTTTACTTTCTTCAGGAATGGATCAAGTTCTTCAACCTGCGTCTCCGGAATATGCTGTTGAGGTTGATTTCTGGATTGCAGAATTCTCCTGATCTCCAGTAAATTGCTAATTCTCGTCAACAACTCAATTTTGTTAAAAGGTTTAATCAGATACGCATCTGCTCCTCTTTTTAAACCGGAAATCCGGTCTTCATCAGTAGCTCGGGCAGTCAAAAGGATAACGGGTATGTGATTCGTCCGTTCATCCTTTTTCAATCGCTCGACCAGAGTAAATCCATCCATTTCAGGCATCATAACATCACTGATGATCACGTCGGGTAACAACTCCTGTGCTTTCCTAATGCCTTCGAGACCATTAACAGCGGTCATCACCTGATAATCTGATTTCAAGCAGTCAAGGACATAGTATCGGATATCGGCATTATCGTCAATCACCAGAATGATCTGTTTCTCTTCTTCGCACATCAGCCCTTCAATGCCGATCGTACCGGCTTCAATTATACGGTCTGTCGAAACCTGCGTATATTCAGTTTGAGGATAATCCTGCTCACGAATAGGAAGCACAATCGTAAAGGTTGAACCGGCACCCTCTTTGCTCTCTACTTTCAATTCTCCTCCCAAAATGGCTACCAACTCTTTCGACAGGGACAACCCGATACCAAATCCATCATGCTCGCCCATATCATCCACGCGGTAGTACCGGTCAAAAACGAACGGGAGTTGATCTTCCGGAATCCCTATTCCTGTATCAGATACCTGAATTTGAAGCTGGGATTTGGTCTTGTCATTTGGATAAGTGGCCTGAATCTGTATGTTGCCACCCGGAGATGTAAACTTGATCGCATTGCTGATCAGATTGGATAATACCGCCTCCAGTTTTTCCTCATCCACATGCATAACCAGGCTGGTGGGATTCGTTTTGACTTCCAGTTGCAGGTCTTTACTCCTGGCACGCCAGGCATTCGCATCCGCCATAATCCTGATCCATTGCATGATGTCGATCTGTTTCCATTTGGCGCTTGATTTGCCTTCTCTTAGCTTGGTCAATTCCAGGATCTGATTGACCAGTGTCAGTAACTTCTTGGAATTACGTTTGATGATTACTCCTTTTTCATCAGCATTGTCATGGAGATCATCAGCCAAACCCTGAATCACGGTCAGAGGAGTTCGAAATTCGTGAGTAATATTCGTATAGAATTCCGTTTTGAAAGCATCCAGAGCCTGCAGTCTTTGCGCTTCCTGCTGGACCAGTTTTTTCGAAAGCTGAAAACGATAAAGCCTATACAACAAGCCCACCAAAACCATAAAAAATAGAACAAATGCCCACCATGTATCAAACCAGGGAGGTGAAATCTTGATGGCAATTACGTCAGATCCACCAAACAGTCCGGAATACATCAATGGCCGTACTTCAAAATGATATCTGCCGGGGCGAAGTCCGGGAAAACTTGCCGTTCTTGAATAGGTTGGGGCACTCCATTGATCATCCAGCCCGAGTAAGCGATACTGGAATCTCATTTTAAGAGGATGGGTGAAACTATTGCTAGTGAAACTAAATTGCAAAAAATTACTTTGATGCGGTAATTCCAGTGATGCTGGGATACCCCACTGATTTCTCATACGATTATTCAGGCTGTCGTCCCAGTTTTTCTGGTTTACTGTCAAATTCGTAATTGCGGCAGAAACGGCTTCTATTCCATGATTGACTTGCTTCAGATCAACAACAGACAAAGCTGTCAAATTCACGACCCAGAGAAAACCACTCGAATCTTCAAGAAAGCGGCTTTTTGAAGTAGAAGAATTGGGCCAGCCATCATGTTGATCGAATGTTCTGACAAGGTAATTGGAATCTGTTTTGATTAGTTGACTGAGTCCATTTTGAGAAACCACCCAAATCGCTCCTTTACGATCAATATGCACATCCAACAACACATCACTTATCAGGTCATCGTGGGTCTTCCATTGCTGATTCAATGTTGGCTGGCCCTGGTCAAACTCAATTTGCCAAAGACCTTCACCCTGGGTTGCAAGCCAAAGTGTTTCATTTTCATCAAGTGCTGCTCCGGTAACGATGGAATAACCGTAATCGTTACCATGTAACTGACTTAGTTTGAATGTTCCCGAGTCCAGTCGAAACAGGCCATGTTCGGAGGTCATCCATATTGTACCGTCGTGCGTCTGAAATCCATCGGTAAAATATGGAATACCCGATCGAATCGATTCCACGGAATAAGCATTGACAGTAATCTGCTTGGACTCGTCAACTGCTATTTTTGAGATTTTAGTTTCACCTCCTACCCAGATTTGATTTTTATTATCCTGAAAAAGAGTGATTGCCGGCTTTTCCCCCAATCCATGACTACTATTCAAAACGCTGACTTCTCCTTGCCGTTCAACAAAAACACCGTTTGCACTGGTCGAATACCACATCCAGCCACGGTGATCGATCAACATATCACTGACATAAGAATGATTAGGGACATCCAGATGAGTAGTCAACCTGAAAGAATCACCATCTTTCATCAGTACTTTTCCATCATTGCTACCGATGAGTATATTACCCGACTCCGATATTTGGATAGAGTGGTTAGAAGTGAGTTCCGGAAAATCTGTGCCAAGCCAAGATCTGAATGCTGTCGGAGTGAGCTTCAAAAGATGACCGACGCCCCCTATCCAGAAGTTCCCTTCCCGGTCCGCCAATAATTCTTTGGCGTAGATGTGTCGATACCGATCCAATTCATGCAAAACTGTCCAGACACCATTTTTCAATTCCAGCAATTCCTGCGTGGTGAGGAAATACAAACTGGAGTCCGTGGAGGCAATGATATAGGTCGCTGCTAAAGTCTTTAATGCAAGTTTTTCATCGTTCTGAAAAATCAATCCTGTGGCTTTTGATCCCCAGAAGACGCTATCTTTGTTGATTGCTGCAATTGCACAATATTCATGGAGAACAGTAGTATCCTTCCAGGTCACTAAAATTTCATTTCCTTCATAATATGCATGCC
>JAGQWV010000067.1 GCA_020437045.1 Saprospiraceae bacterium
GCTCAGGGTTTTTCACGTAAAAAAATGGGTATTAGGTTTACTGGCTCACACCAAAACAAAAAAAAATATCTCCATTCCCTCTAAATTTATTAATCCTGTTTGAGTATCTTTTGAATACATAGCAGCTTATTCTGCCGGTTTTCAATCCGGATAAAAAATAATCCAGAAGGTAGGTCAGACATGTCAATCACCGCTTCACCACCCAGATACGGTATGGTCTGATATAAGACACCACTGCTGTTGAAGATCTCCAGTTTATAACGATCGAGTGTCCCGTTTACATGAAAATAGTTGTTGGTAGGATTGGGGTAGATCTCTACACAATTTTGCGTGAGATGAATGTTTGCTGAAGTGTTGGTGGAGATGAGTTGAGACGTATAATTTGCGAGTAAGCGAATGTAGGCTGCCTGATAGTAGATAGCCGGTTCCGTAATCTCCCAGGAATTTTGGGGATATCCGGTATTGAAGTCTTTATATGATTTCTGCGGTGGCTGGCCTGACGGTGGAGATGGACTACCAGGAGAGAAATCTTTGTTGGCACCACCAACGACAAAACCAGGCGCTGGACCAAACGCTGATGTAAGCGCATTGTCCCAGTCAGTACCATCATTGAACCAGGTGTGGTATATTTCATTGGCACACCGGTCACCACCATAGGCATACATATTCGAAAGGTAAACCAGTCCCTGAGGATTGACGCCATGAAAATAGTGGACTATTTCCGCAGTCCTTTCCTGCATCATCGATTCGGAAGAGGGAGCAACGTTATAGCGGATCATTATTTGGCATAGATTACCCATGTTGGCTATGGGCATGTTTGACCCCCAGTGATACATCCAATCCGGTGCATGGACCCGATAGAGATCGGATAAGCCCAAATTGAAAAATCCATTATAATTGTTTGCTACATCAGTGGCAGCCGAGTTTAGGATCGTGGTTTTTGCCGACGCATTTGCTCCTGATAGTGTGGTGTACAAAAGTAACGCTTCATTGATATCGTTACGGTAGGGTCCCCAGAATTGATTGGAAATGGGTTCTACTTCATCAAAATGATCCGCTACAAAAGTATTGTATGCACTTTGGCCGGTCAACGTATATAAGTAAACACTGGCTACAATTGCTGCGGATTTTTGATCATCAGCAGACCAATCAGCATCACCGGCAATAATGGAACCATCATCACAATTGGTTTCAAGGGTGTTGGCATCAAACCTTACTTTAAAGTAATTCCAAGCATTAATCGCACTGTTTTCTAAACTGTCGGCAAATGATTGTTGCGATGGTATTTGGGCATAGACCAAACTGGCATGAGCAAACATTGCAGCAACAGCAATAGAAGCAGATGTACACGTAGGGCCATAGAATCGTGGATCTGAATTTAGGCTGGGAGGAGCAAGAATGTTAACGGAATAGGAATTGCTTCCCATTTTAATATGTGCACTTCCGTCCTGGTTGAGCATGCGCATGAGCCAATGCAGTTCCCATTTTACTTCGTCCAGGATGTCGGGTAGCTGATTTCCACTTTCAGGCCAGCTCCAGTCATCTCCAAATAGTGATGGATGCTCTTCATATGAGGAAAGAAGATCATGCACCGGTCGGTAGGCAAAAGTGACGTACTTATTGTAGTCTCCGGCATCAAACCAACCTCCCCGTAGATCTTTGGCTAATGCGGCGTTATTCGGATCACCGATATACCGGCATTGATGATCCTGGCCGGGATGAAGAAAATTGTTGGTATCGGTCCAGCTGGAAGCCGCATAGGGCTGCTCCTTGGGGGCATTACATCGATTGTAATAAAAGGCTTTTAATGCCGCCTGAAGAACCTCATAATAGGGATTGTCACTTACGACAAACGGCGCAGACTTATGTCCGGTAGAAGGATCGTAAATATAGTAGGTGCCGTCTGTGGTAACAGATGAAAAGTCAAACCACCAACCTTTATCTCCTGACTGGCTATGGGTATTACCCATATTCCAGAGTAAAGGTGCGCCAGAGAATACAGTCTGGTCGGATAAAAATTCTTTGACCTCAAGAGGATTGCCCACAGTATACGATTGAGAAGCATTATATCCCGATTGCGGATCATTGATGACGGCTATTTTATCGGCACCATTCTGGTAGCCGAATTGATCTACCTGGATAAATGCACTAGGCTGCGCTATGCTAGCAATTGTGCACAAAAACAAGAGGGAGAGGATCGTAAAATTTTGCACCATAATGCTGGGATTGATTATGGAGTGTGTTGTTTTCCTCTAACGAAGTGACCGGTTGGAAATTGTAAATAATGTAATCATAGATTTTAATTAGGTTATTTATTACCGGATGATCTAGAAAGGATTTGATACTTTTCGAAAGATCATGGATAAAAAACAGCAAAATATTGGAATTGCTTTTGCCCTAATTGGCTCCCTTTTATTTTCGACAAAAGCAATTTTTGTGAAGTTATCCTATCAGCATCATATCGATACGATATCCCTTTTATTACTGCGGATGATTTTTGCTTTACCATTTTATTTGTTTATGATTTTTAGGGAACTGGGACAAAAATGGCAAAGCTGGATCCTCATCCAGAAGAAATACTGGCTGGCCCTGGTTTTGTCCGCCATCATGGGATACTATCTTTCCAGTTTACTTGATTTTTTGGGATTGCGTTACATCGGGGCCAGTGTAGAACGGTTGATTCTATTCATTTATCCCACTTTTATTGCGATTATCAGTTTTTTCGCTTTTAAGGAGAAGGTTACCTGGCTTCAGACGGGGGCATTAGCGCTGTCATATGTTGGTTTGCTTTTCGTATTTGGTCATAATTTGGGAGAAATTACTTTAGACTCCGATTTTTGGAAAGGCTCATTTCTGATTCTTGGCTGTGCAGTAACTTTCGCCATTTTTTTGGTCATGAGTCAATGGTTGATTCCTAAATTTGGAGCAACCTCTTTTACCAGTATATCCATGACCGTTGCCTGTCTGTTTGTGATCTTGCATTTCCTGACGACTCAAAAGATCTCCGGCCTCTTTAACTATCATCTCATTGTCTATGTATATGCTTTCTCGATGGCCACCGTAGCAACGGTGATTCCATCTTATGTCGTCAATTATGCCATCCAGCGTATTGGTGCCACCCGTTCGGCTATTCTCGCCAGTGTAGGTCCGATATCGACCATTTCATTGGCTTATCTGTTGTTGGGAGAGCGTTTGTTACCAGCGCAATTAATTGGGGCAGTACTGGTGATTGTTGGGGTAACGGTGGTCAGCATCGAAATGAAGAGAAAGTCGAAGTCTGCATGATGAACTATGTCTTTATAGGGAATTAGCAATGAATTAAATTGGAGTAAACATATCAATCTCTATTTTAGCAGTCATTATTTCTTTCAAAATTCTGATCAATGAACAGGTTTAATTTTTCGCTTTTGTTAGTCTTCTCTGGTTGCTTTTGGACCGCTACTTATGCTCAAAACCGGGCTATTGAATTTCCCGATATACCTGGATACCGCACCCTGAAATGTGATTTCCATATTCATTCGGTGTTTTCGGATGGTTCGGTGTGGCCGGATATCCGGGTTCAGGAAGCGGTAAAAGATGGATTGGATGCAATTTCATTGACAGAGCATTTGGAGTATCAACCTCATGGGGCAGATTTGCCACATCCCGACCGTAACCGTTCTTATCAGATTGCCAAGGAATTGGCGAAACCATATGACCTCCTGGTGATTCATGGTGCAGAAATAACCAGAAGACTACCCCCGGGACATTCAAATGCCATTTTTATAAGGGATGCAAACAAACTTAATGTGAAAGACAGTGTTGAAGCTTTTCGCGAAGCTAACCGACAGGGAGCTTTTGTATTTTGGAATCATCCGAGCTGGATTGCCCAGCAAACAAATGGGGTAGCGACGCTTACCGATTTGCACAAAATGTTAATTGATGAAGGATTATTACATGGCATTGAAGCAGTTAATGATCTAACGTATTCCGATGAAGCGCTGCAAATTGCCCTGGACCGGAATCTAACCATCATGGGCACCTCCGATATTCATGGTCTGGTCGACTGGCAGTTCAGGTTGGATATGGGTGGACATCGACCGATCAATCTGGTGTTTGCTACTGATAAGTCTGAAGAAGCGATCAAGGAAGCTATGTTTGCCCATCGTACCATTGCCTGGTTTGATAATTTACTGGTGGGGCGGGAAGATGTGCTGATACCCCTGGTGAAGGCTTCTCTTCTGGTTCGGAAGGCGAGCTATTTGGGGCCATCTTCTGTGGCAAGAGTCGAAATTGAAAATGTGTCTGATGCCACCTTCCTCCTGAAAAATCATTCGGGTTTTACCCTGCATAATGGAGCGGATATTATCACACTAGCACCGCATGAGACCACAACTGTTGACGTAAAGACCTTGGAACAACTGACATATTTTCCACTTAGCGTGGAAGTTTTAAATGCGGTGAGTGCGCCTAATGTGCATCCTATGCTAGCATTAGAGATCAATGTTGATCTGTAGTGAAATTAGTAAACCGGTTAAACCGCCGAGCATTTGATGTGAATAGAATATGGAAATAAAAAAAGGGTTAAATCTCCCCAGATTTAACCCTCTCTCAAAATAGTAATCCCAAATGGAAAGAACGGGAAATTCATTACATATTTTAGAAAGCAATAATTTTACCAATATCTATATATCGTGGTAATTTTACCTTTTATTATTAAAATAAATATGTATAACACATACATAATCAATTCGTAAGGAAGTAAATTGCATTTTTGTTAAAATTAATCAAAAATTTATTCCTTGATAAATCGGGAGATCGCAATGGTATTACCCAGGTCAACATGGAGGAGATAGGTGCCGCTCGACAATGCAGAAATGCCCACGCTGGCTTCTTTTTCGGGAGTTGTTAAGGATACACTCTTCATGAGTTGACCATTTTGACTAAAAATCTCCATTTTATGGATGTCAAAATCTTTTCCTACACCAACATGAAGTTGATCGGTTGCAGGATTAGGAAATGTTGTTAATTCGGCGATATCAGAGGCATCGACGGTGGAAGTGGATATTTCATCGAATTTCGTGCCGGAGTTAAGTATTTCCTTGGTGGAATAATTTTGGACAAATGCCAGGATGTAGGCTTCATCAGGATCTACTCCATCCGGCACAAAAAAACTATAACTGACATTCATTGATTCTCCGGCAGCAGGAATATTGACAGGGTCACCATCCGCTGAGGAAACAAAATCTCTAAGCACATCAAAATGCTCACTTTCCCCATTTGGGGCATCAAAGGCAAGATGTTTCTCCAGCAAAGCCACAAAAAGACGGTATTCTCCACTGAGATCGGCCGATGACTCGATGGTAATGCGCACCTGACTGGAAGAGACTTCATCTACTTCTACTGAGATAGAAGAGGTCTGACCCAGTTTAGCTCCAATGGCATCACCAAAAGCCAGGGCTGAGCTGGTGCTCGTGGACTGACCATTGAGAAAGAGGGATGGTGTTCCTCCAATATTATAGTAGGATTCTCGTGCTAAATTATCTTCCTTATTAAAATTGTGTAATGAACATTGTGGATAGGGTACATCGGGATGGATGGTCATACGATGCAGACCTCCGGTAAAGGATTTATATACTTCCTGAAGCCCGGGATTCTTGCTGGCGCAGATACCACAATAGGTATTGGTAAACCATTCCACCAAAATCTTTTTTTCAAATTGGGCCTCCGTCAACAACGGCAGTAGCATTAGGATGATAATATATCTAAATCTCATTCCTTAATATTTTTAGAAGTTATTAAGACCGACAGTTCGTCCAATCGTTAGGATGAGCTGCTGCTATTCTCTAACAAATTGTACACTAGCTTTCTTGTCACCTGCCAGATCGGCTATGAGACTATAGGTACCTGACGGGAGGTTTTCAACGTTTAGGGCAACATTGTTTTCCGGCACGAGTAGTGACCTACTGAGTACGTTTTGTCCCAGATGATTAAAGATGGTTACTTTGTGGACTTTAAACTCGCTATTCACGCTAAGGTTCAGTACATCCCGAGCCGGATTGGGAAACAACTGCATTTCAGACTCGACACTGACATCGTGCAGGCCGGTGATTACTTCGTCAAATTTGGTTCCAGAGTTTAAGATGAGTTTTGAAGAGATATCCTGGATAAAAGCAATGACATATGCCTTTGTTGGATCAACTCCCGAGGGCAGGTCTACACTATATGACTTGGTGACTTCGGCTCCAGCAGCCGGCATATCAAAGGCATCACCCTCATTGGAAGTGATGAATTTCCTGAGCACATCCAGGTGTTCCGTTTCACCATT
Source organism: Saprospiraceae bacterium (assembly GCA_020437045.1). GTDB lineage: Bacteria > Bacteroidota > Bacteroidia > Chitinophagales > Saprospiraceae > JABDMH01. The sequence goes on from JAGQWV010000067.1 coordinate 6,308, forward strand.
GTTTGCCACCAGGTCGACACTTTCTTCCAGGATTGCCACGAACAATCTATAATCACCGTCAGGTACAGCACCATCTACTTTTATCGTCACATGAGCCTGCCGGCTGCCGGCATTTACTTCGGTGACTACCAGGGCGACCGGTGACGACTGATCCAATTGCGACTGTACATCACTTTCGAAAACAGATGCTGAACTTGAACTGCGCACCCCGTTAATAAATAAGGTAGGAGTTCCACTTACCCCATAATAGGCTTGACGGGCTCCATTATCCTCTTTATTAAAATTATAAAGTGGACATTGTGGATAGGGCACGGACGGATGAATAGTGATCCGGTGTAGTTTCTGTCCTTCATATTCATTGTACACTGTTCTCAATGAAGGGTTTCGACTGGCACAGATCGGGCAGTATGTATTGGTAAACCACTCAACCAGTTCGTATTTGGCATACTGGGCATCCGCGATGAGTGGTAGTAATAGAAGGCTAAACAGGTATAATTTTCTCATTTCTTTTTATTGTGAAGTCAGTCTATTAAACTGCAATATTACGAGATTTGTTTCATGTTCGAGGGACTTTAATACCGGTATGTCGGGTCCGATTTCCCAATAAAATGGACCTTACAGAGAAGATGCCAGTGCTTCCAATTGATTAAATAGCGTAAGATCCTGTGACAAGAATGCACCTCTTTTCAACATTTGATCTACCTCGTGGACTTTGTCGGCCATCTGTGGCTTCCTGGCTTGAATCACCCGCAAAGTACCTTCGGGAGCCGCATCCAAAAGGTTAAGCAAGGTCGCCCGATCCACCTGGCGAAAGTCAATGGCGGCAGATCCGTCCAGAGTAATTCCAACCAGTCGAATCTCCTTTTGGTCATCATCAAAATGATAGAAAATCCAGCCATTGCTAGTGACTTCCTCTACCAACCGACATTTTTGGTAAGTGCTGGAAAGGATAAAGTCGCTAAAACGCACGATCATCTCCTCCACTTTGTTTGGCTGATTTCTTTTATAGTCCAACCATTCCTCCACGGAAATGCTTTGACTGGCTAAAAAATAGATGAATTCTTGTTCGAGTTGTTGTAATTCTGTGGCAGTGAGAATCCGATATTTTGGCTTAATAGATGCTGGCACCTTGAAATGTTGTTATTTTTGCCGCTAAAATAACCACCTTCATCATGTTATCGCTATTGATTTGGCCGGATTTTGCTTCTGCGGAGATTTGGATGAGCCTGCTCACGTTGACTTTCCTGGAAATAGTACTGGGTATTGACAATATCATTTTTATCTCGATCAGTGCAGGAAGGCTTAAAGATCAAGAACAAAAAACGGCTACCAATATCGGGCTCATCTTAGCCATGTTTATCCGTATAGCCTTGCTATTTGGTATCACCTGGTTAATTGCCATGGAGGAACCCTGGTTTGAGATCAACTGGGGATGGAAAGAAGGTGCATTTAGCGGCCAGAGTTTAATTCTTTTTGCGGGAGGTATTTTTTTACTTTATAAGAGTACAACGGAGATTCATCATAAATTGGAGGGAGAGGACCCGGCCGGAGCGCACGGAAGAAGCTCCAACAACTTAACGCGGGTTATTATTCAGATCACCTTAATCAATATTGTTTTTTCATTTGACAGTATCTTGACGGCGGTGGGCATGACAAACGGATTGCCAGGGGCCTTGCTCATTATGATTATTGCGGTGGTGGTCAGTGTGCTCATTATGATGGGGTTTGCGGTGCCGGTCGGCAGATTTGTCAATAGGCACCCTACGATCCAGATGTTAGGACTTTCCTTCTTAATTTTGATTGGGTTTATGTTGATCGCGGAAGGAGCCCACCTTGCTCATCTTTCCGTTGCCGGTGCGGAGATCGGATCTGTTCCCAAAGGTTATTTGTATTTCGCCATATCTTTTTCACTATTTGTCGAATTTCTCAATATTCGCCTAAGGAAAAAGCAGGTTCCCATTCAGCTTCATGGTATTCAGGAAGAAGCAATTAAAGAAGGAGTTTTAAAGTGATGAAATATTTTTTTTGCTACAGTTCTTTATTGATTTTAATCGCATGTGATAGTACCACTGCGGAAGAAAAATATTTGGAAATAGCCGGTGAGACCATGGGTACTTATTACCATATTACTTTTGGTGCACAGGACAAATATCCTGAGAAATCGGACCTGGACCGGTGGCTTAAAGATTTAAATCAGGCACTTTCTACATATGTCGAAAATTCGACAATTTCTGATTTTAATCGGTCTGATCGTGGAATATCTGTTGCGGATATCGCTGACAAGAAATTGGCGACATATTTTTTTGAAAATATTAAAATATCCAGGGAGATATTTAAAAAATCAAATGGATTTTTTGATCCCACGGTTATGCCCCTGGTGAATTACTGGGGATTTGGTTATGACCATAACCAGCCACTAACGGTTATTGATACTCAAAAAGTGGACTCATTGGAGCAATTTGTGGGATTTGAGAAACTGCAAATATCATCTGATAAACCCACAGTGAGTAAATCAAATCCGGGTATCGAACTGGATTTCAGTGCCGTCGCAAAAGGATATGCCATCGATGTAGTGAGTCACTTATTAGAGGATAGCTTCGATATTCACGATTATTTAGTTGATATTGGCGGTGAATCACGAGCTAGTGGAGTCAATAGTGAAGGCAACGTATGGAGAATAGGTATTAGTGAACCGATGGAAAATAGCCCGCTGAATAGTTATAAGTTTATCGTTCAGTTAAAAGATAAATCGATAGCCACTTCTGGAAATTATCGAAATTTTTATGAAGTGGGGGGCCGGAAAATAAGTCATACCATGAATCCTAAAACAGGATTTTTCGAACGAAATGATTTATTAAGTGCCAGCATTATGACTGATGAATGTGGCTATGCCGATGGTTATGCGACGGCATGCATGGCCATGGGATTTGATGCCGCCCGTAAGATGATTGAAAGTGATGCTCATTTAAATGCTATATTTATTTATATCGACACGGATAACCAAATAAAGCATTACATTACCCCGCAGATCCGTGAATTTGTAACATCCAGTAATTAAAAATGGAATTTAATTTAAAGAAAGACCTGTGCTTTTTTGATGTCGAAGCAACGGGCTTGCATGTAATTAGAGATCGAATTATTCAAATCGCAATTAAAAAATTTTTTGCTGATGGAAGACCGGTCGCTACGTATGATCAACTGATAAATCCGGGTATACCAATTAGCCAGGAAGCTATGGATATTACCGGAATAACACCTGCTGACCTTCGTAATAAGCCGACCTTTATCCAGGTGGCAAAAGATATTTTTGACTTTATCGGTAATGCCGACCTCGCTGGATACAATAGTAATCGATTTGATATTCCCATTTTGATGGAAGAATTTGCCCGTGCCGGTTATGACTTTTCGCTGGACGGTCGCAGGAGTATTGATGTTCAGCGCATTTTCTACCGAATGGAACCCCGCTCTTTGAAAGCTGCCCATCGATTTTATTGTGGAGAGGAGATGGGTAATAGTCATAATGCTCTGGATGACGTAGAGGCTACTGTAGCTGTATTGAGAGGACAGTTGGCTCGTTACGAGGGAGTAGATCTGGTGGATGATGAGGAATATATGGAAGCACCGGTAAAAAATGATGTGATAGCGCTTCACGAGTTTACCAATGATCCAAAAATGTTGGATGTTACACAACGACTGAAGTATGATCACCAGGGTGAAGTTATTTTTAATTTTGGTCGGTATCTGGGTCGCTCCGTTAAAGAGGTATTGAGAGATGACCGTGATTATTATCATTGGATTCTCAAAAAAGAATTCTCGGTACAGGTCAAGTCGATTGTTAAGAAAATATACGAAACCATCGATGTGGGTGAGTAAACAAGTAGCATGGGTTCTCCTCTTGCTCCTAGCCGGTGGATGTTATGAAAAACAAGAAGGGTGTTTGGATGTCCTTGCGGAGAATTTTGATCTCGAAGCTGATGTCGATTGTTGTCCTGGTCCGGATAATTGTTGTTGTGAATATCCCAAAGTTACCTGGCGAATTAAACACGAATACCGTGACGAAAATCTAACCGCCGGTAAGACCTTATTAACGAATTCAGGTCAACCATTTCAGATCGAATACATACGATTCTTTCTTTCGAACTTCCGGTTGATTGATCATGGTACAGCGTACGCCGTTAATGATTCTATATCCATGCGTGGTCAATCCGGGCAGGAGATTCTGCGACCTGATGATGTGAAAATTGTGAATCTTAGTACTTTCTCCTTGGATTTTGAAGTATTTAACCGAACAGGTACATATATGACCATGGATTTTACCGTTGGTCTGACAGAACCCGAATTAAATGCCGACCGTACTTCCTTTGAATCGTCACATCCATTGGCTTCGGATCAGAAGGAACTGCGTGATACAATCAATAATGAGTGGTGGATGTATGATATGGCTTGGATTCCAGATACCAGCACGAAGCTGGTACAGTATATTCATAGACCCTCTACAGATGCAATCGCGATCAGTTTGCCCATAGATCTCGTTAAAAATCCGGGTGAAAGCCTCAGTATCTCTATAGCCATTGATTATACAGTATGGCTTCAGGATATAGATATCGAGCACGATGACCAGGATACTATCAATGACAAACTCCTGGCCGGATTAGCCAAATCTTTTTCAATTCTTTGATTTTTCACAATTCGTAAATTTTGTTCCGAATTAATATGTTGATAATCAGTATATAATCATTTGTAGATTTACATATTATAAAAATATATATGTAACAAAGTTCAAAATTTGTACTTTTTTTCAATGGGATTTGGCTTCATCTTTACATTATCAAAAAGGAAAACAAAGAAGATCAATTATCGATCGAATAAGATATTGTTTTTGGATATGTTCATGGGATTATAATTTGTTGGACGAGTCGTGCTTTTCACTCAAGTACGACTCGTTTCTCTTTTTAGTCATTTGATAGAAATGATCTCTCTTTCCCGCCATATGCCCTTGTTTATCAAGCATACTTATCATTGCCCGTATACGCTATTTTCGCTCCAGACCCTCTTTCTGCAAAAGAGACTAATAACTAGTTTCATCCAGTCGGACTTTGCCTTTGAAGGTGCGATAGACAAAAATCGTGTAGGCAAGGACCATGGGAGCTCCGATAGCGGCGATGGTCAACATGATGGAAAGCGACTTCGTGGAGGAGGCTGCATTATAGATCGTTATATCCTTGCCACCGTCCAGCGTGCTTACAATCAACGTTGGATAGATCTCTATGGCCACCATCATCAGTAAGAGACTGATCGTCAGGGAGGAAAAGATAAAGCCTCTGCGGAATTTTTGTTTACTGGCCAATCGCGGAATGTTGGCCACCGAAAGAAAAGCCAGAAAAGGTAAAATCCAAAGACGGAAATCTGCCCGGATTTCATCGCTTAATTGGGGGACATAAATCAACGTATAAATGCTCAGTACAACCAATAATATAATAAATGCCGCAATACTACCTTTGAGAAGATGAGTTAGTTTCTGATACAATCGACCTTCTGTTTTCATTAGAAGATACATTGCTCCATGGGTCATGAAAAGGGAAAGTGTGGTTAGACCCACGAGGATGGCATATGGATTTAGAAAGGAAAAGAATCCCCCTCCTTCATATTCCCATTGCTGATTTACCGGCATGCCCTGGAGTACATTACCCAATACCACACCCAGAAGGAATGCCAGCATGATGCTGGAAAGAGCATACATAAAGTCCCAGGTTTTTCGCCACCAAAGCATCTTTTCTTTACTGCGAAACTCAATGGAGATCGCCCGGAAGATGATGAAAACCAGAAATAACATGAAAGGTGTGTACATGGCCGAAAACAGAAAGGCATAAAGTATAGGGAATCCGGCGAATAAGGCACCTCCACCGATCACCAACCAGACCTCATTGCCATCCCAAACCGGACCGACTGCATTAAGAGCAATGCGCCGACTTTCCTCTTTTCTAAAAAACAAATGCCAGGCACCGGCTCCAAAATCAAATCCGTCGAGTATGGCATAGCCGCTGAAAAGGGCACCGACAACTAAAAACCACCATGTAGGATAATCTATGCCTAAAATCATTTTTGGCTGTTATTTCCGATCAATATATCTGTCAAATCTTGCGTTAATTTTCGCTCGTCCTCTTCCATTTCTTCTCTTTCTACATCGCTTTCATGAGGACCCATTTTAATCTTCTTGTTGAGAAGATATAAAAAGAGAATAAACAAAATCAGGTAAATCAGGGCGAACAATATGAGTGAAAAGAGAACCTGATTCGCCTTTACTGCCTGGGAGAGGGCGTCAGAGGTTCTGAGTAGCTCCCAGACAACCCAGGGTTGACGTCCCATTTCGGCTGTGTACCAACCAAATTGATTGGCTAGCTGTGGAAGTACCACGGAAAATGCCAATATCCAAAGCAACCATTTTTTCTGAAATAGATGACCCTTAAGGAGGAGAATACTGGAATAAACCGTCAGGAAAATTAATGCAATACCGATCGCCACCATCAGATGGTAAAATTGAAAGATCGCATTGATCTGCGTTGGACGATCAGCTTCCGGAAAAGCGTTCAGTCCTTTGATAGGGGCATCGAAATCACCATGAACCAGATAGGATAAACCACCCGGGATCTTGATGCCGGTCACTTCTTCTTTGTTTTGATCTACCCACCCCAGTATATACATATCAGCAGCTGATTCCGGCTGATAATGTCCTTCCATCGCTGCCAGTTTTGTCGGTTGATTAGCGGCCACACCATCGGCTGAATGGTGACCGGTAAAGAGTTGCAGTAATGAAAAAATTAGGGCCACGGGTAAAGCAAGTCTCAGTGCAATCTTGCTGATTTCGACATGCCTGTTGCGTACCAGATAGTATGCATGAACACTGATGACCAGGAAAGCTCCGGCTAGAAAGGCACCAAGCCAAACATGCAACAGACGGTCTACACTGGATGGATTGAAAACCATAGCCCAAAAATCAGTGATTTCCGCTCTTGCTTCCAGTCCTTCACCTACGACATGAAATCCTGCTGGAGTCTGCTGCCAGCTATTGGCAACTACAATCCAGATTGCTGAAAACAGGGAGCCGAAAAATACACCGATCGTTGATACCAGATGAACCCAGGGCTTAACGCGGTTCCATCCAAAAAGTAACACACCTAAAAAACCACTTTCTAAAGCGAAGGCAAAGATTCCCTCAGCTGCCAAAGCACTGCCGAATACATCACCTACATAGCGCGAGTAAGTTGCCCAATTTGTTCCAAACTCAAATTCCATGACGATGCCAGTAGCTACGCCAATACCAAAGGTGAGAGCGAAAATCTTCGTCCAGAATCTAGCGAGATCCTCATACACCTGCTTTTTCGTGACAACGAACAGACTTTCAAAAATGACCATAAGCAGGCCAAGGCCAATGCTAAGCGGCGGATATATGTAGTGAAATGCTACAGTAAATGCAAATTGCAACCGGGCCAGGATTTCCACGTCCATCGCTTAATAAACAAGCCTGATCCAAAATGGTTAGACGAATATGTGAAGTATTTCACATAAGAAAGATGGAGTGACTCCGGCTTCCCTGAGCGCCCACGACCAACGATTGCTCAATGTCGGCTGTTTTACTTGGACCACCAATGAATACTCCAAACCCGGTACGATCAATACGAATAGAATCATAAGCCAGGTGCATATTTTCTACGATCTTATTGCGATCTAGGAAGATCAAAAGATGTTCAGAAATAAAAGGTAAAATCCTCCAGCGACAGTCCGCTTCAGAGAGCCAGATGGCTCCATTTTCGGCAACGCCTAAAGGAGATTTGATAACGGCAAGATCGATATGCTTCAGATCTTTTGGCTGGAGGTCAGGATCAGGATATACACTACCTTCGAGTTCCGTGACCAGACTGAGTATCCGGGCATTCTTAGGATATTGTGTTTTAATCCATTGATTCAGTTCGAATTCTTTGGTGATAATATGGGTGCCACTTTTCTGTGCGGCATCGACAAAAAGATCAACCAGTGACTGTCTGGAGGCAGGGAAATTTGGAATCTCAGGCAGACGCTGAAATTCCGGTTTGTTTTTTTTAATTGACTCTAGGATAAGGTCTCGATTTGTCATGGTTGGATTATTGACTATTATTAAGAATGACCGTTTTCCCGATACCAGTCTTTGAAAGTTTGTTTCGGTACTACTGGCATTTCCCGGTGTTTAGACCAGGGATTTAGTTTTTTATTATTGACCAGGCCGGGAAACCAGGACATCAAAAAACGTAGAAACCTGGTAGCCCATCGATACAATTTTGCGCTGGACAATACTTTCGTTCCAACTTTTAGTCCCATTTTTTTCTTCGGATCTAACAAATCTTCTTCCGAGACGATTTGCCGCCATTTGTACAGCTGTTCATGAATGTCAATTTTTACAGGACATACATCCGAGCATGCGCCACAAAGGGAGGAGGCAAAAGGTAGGTCCTTAAATTTCTCCAGATCAAATCCAGGAGTCAGAATGGATCCAATGGGTCCCGGTACAGTATGGCCATAGCTATAACCTCCACTGCGCCGATATACGGGACAAGAATTCATGCAGGCCCCACAGCGTATGCATTTTAAAGCGTTTTTAAAATCTTTTTTCCCCAGGTGCGTACTACGA
>JAGQWV010000068.1 GCA_020437045.1 Saprospiraceae bacterium
AGAAGAAGATAAATTAGAGCAGTGGTACGAAGGCATCAAACTTGCGGATCAAGAATGCCTGGAGAATGGCATTACATCATTTCAAGATGCCGGATCGAGCTTTGAATGGATCGACCGCTATAAGAAGTTGGCGGAACAGGGTGAGTTAGATGTAAGGCTCTGGGTAATGATTCGTCAGAGTGCAGATGATATGAAAGATCGATTGGAAGGTTTTCCGTGGATTGGTCTGGGAGATCAGATGTTGACCGTGAGAGCCATTAAATCTGATGTCGATGGTGCCTTGGGGTCGTTTGGTGCCTGGTTGTTGGCTCCTTATGCGGATAAGCCTGATTTTGTCGGACAAAATACTACTCAAGTTTCCGAAGTTGAAGCTGTTGCTGACCTAGCTTATCAGTATGGGTTGCAACTTTGCGTTCATGCCATCGGTGATCGTGCGAACCGGGAGGTGCTGAATATCTATCAAAAGTACTATGAAAAAGCGGTTGCCACTCAGCAGGACCTACGTTGGCGTATTGAGCACGCCCAGCACCTCGCGGTAGAAGATATACCGCGATTTGCCGAAATGGGAGTGATTGCGGCTATGCAGGGAATTCATTGTACCTCTGATGCACCCTTTGTGGAGAAGAGACTGGGTTATGACCGGGCACGTCAGGGGGCTTACGCCTGGCGCTCTTTATTGGATGCTGGTGCTGTGATTGCTAATGGTACTGACGCTCCGGTCGAAGATGTAAACCCCATTGAATCATTTTATGCCAGTGTGACTCGTAAAAGGATCGATAATGGATTTGAATTTTTTCCTGAACAGGCTATGACCAGGTATGAAGCCTTACGGTCTTATACTATTGACGCTGCCTATGCGGGGTTTGAAGAAGATGTGAAAGGATCTATTGAGCAAGGAAAACTGGCGGATTTCACCATACTTTCCCAGAATTTATTACAGTGTTCAGATGAAGACGTGCTGAAGGCAAAAGTGCTCTACACTATTGTTGGAGGAAAAATAAAATATACCGCCAAGGAATAATTTCCGCTATTATAATTCCATTTTTGGTTTTGAGTTTTTGACAAACAAACTCAAGTTTAAATTAAATAAATATGCAACTCGGTTTTGTCAGTGCCATCTTACCTGAATTATCTCTTTCCGAAGTCATGAATCTTGCCCGGGAGATCGGTTATGACTGTGTAGAAATTATGTGTTGGCCCCAGGAAAAAGCTACTCGTCGCTATGCCGGCATTACTCACATTGATGTGGCACAGTTAAATAAATTCAGGATCAGGGAGATCCAGGCATTGGTGAATGAAACCGGTGTTAAGATCAGTGCACTTGGATATTATCCAAATCCCCTTTCCCCAAATAAGGAGGAAGCCAGAACGGCAGTAAATCACATTAAAAAAGTGATTAGAGCTGCGTCGGTTTTGGGATTGCAAAATGTAAATACTTTTATTGGAAGAGACTGGCAAAAAAGTGTAGAAGATAATTGGAAGTTATTTTTGAGTACATGGAAATCGATTATAAATCAGGCGGAGAAATACCAAATTAAGGTGGGTATTGAAAATTGTCCGATGCTCTTTACCGAAGACGAATGGCCAGGAGGTAAAAACCTGGGAACCACACCAGTGATTTGGGAAAAAATGTTCCGGGATATACCGAGTGATTATTTTGGATTGAATTATGATCCTAGCCACCTGGTTTGGCAGCAAATGAATTATCTAAAACCCATTAAGGAATTTCAACATAAATTATTTCACATACACGCAAAAGATGCCCGTATTGATAGGGATAAATTAGACCAGGTGGGTATTATGGCTCATCCCAATTTATTCCATACACCAAAATTACCCGGGATGGGTGACGTCGATTGGGGCCAGTTTTTTTCCTACCTATCTGATACCGGATACGATGGTTCGGTATGTGTCGAGGTAGAGGATCGCGCTTTTGAAGGAAGTTTGGATGCTCGAATTCGATCTCTGCAACAGTCATATAATTATTTGCGACAATTTGTTGTCTGATTTGTTTTGACACCGCCTTATTAATAAGGTATTACCCCATTAATAATGTTTAATCTGTAATTAGAATGTCCGATAATATTTTAAAATTTTTCCTCTTTTGTTTTTTTTTCTTTTTGTTCCATTTTTCCTTTGGCCAGAAAACAGATTGGTTAGTCAATGATGCTTCTTTTGTAGCCACTGCCGAAAAAGATGGAAATCGGATCACTTTGACAAATGGTTTGATCAGCCGCACATTTTCTCTTTCTCCGAATGCGGCAACCATTGCTTTTGATAATCTTATGACCAATGAATCAGTCATCCGTGGTATTAAACCGGAAGCGGAAGTGACCCTGGATGGAACAGTGTATGCTGTAGGTGGACTGAAGGGTCAGCCAAACTATGCCTATCTGGATAAACGCTGGATCGATACTTTGTCTAATGATCCCTCATCCTTTCAGTTTAAAGCATATGAAATCGGCAGAACACTGGCACCATTTGGGTGGAAGAAAGTTCGCGCCCATCATCATGGTTCGGATCAGTGGCCCGCCCCGGGCGTTTCTTTGCGATTGGATTTTCAACCCGGCAAAACAGGCGTACAGGATATTATGATATCTGTTCATTATGAATTGTATGATGGAATTCCGGTTATTTGTAAATGGATTACGGTAACAAATACAGGTTCGGAGGTAGTCCTCATTGATGACTTTTCCTCGGAAATTTTAGCAGCTGTTGAATATGGGGTATCCGTCGATACCAGAAATAAAGAAGCCCCTACCCCCAATATCCATGTAGAGACCGATTATGCTTTTGGCAGTATGGTGCCAGAGGATGCCAATAGCAATGCTGTGCACTGGCAACAAGACCCGGATTATTTTACCCAGGTCAATTATCTGCGAAATAATCGTTGTCTGCTGAAAACTTCCCCTTCTGTCGGACCTGCCTATCCACTTGCACCGGAAGATACCTTTACTTCCTTCCGCTCTTATATTTTGCCTTTTGACTCGTATGACCGGGAACGAAATGGCCTTGCAAGGAGGAGAATGTATCGGAAAATAGCACCATGGACCACTGAAAATCCATTGATGATGCATGTGCGTTATGCCGATTGGGAAACGGTTAAGAATGCAGTCGATCAAGCTGCCGAGGTCGGCTTTGAAATGCTGATTCTGACATTTGGTAGTGGCTTTGACATCGAAAACAATGACCCAAAGTATTTAGCTGAAATGAGGAAGTATAGTGATTATGCCAGATCAAAAGGAGTGGAAATAGGAGGGTATTCATTGTTGGCAAGCCGATCCATTGACCAGGAAAACGATATAGTTCTACCCGATAGCCTGAGTCCAATATTTGGACATTCACCGTGTCTGGGGAGTACCTGGGCAAAAACTTATTTTGACAAGTTATACAACTTTTATCAGGAGACAGGTTTTACCTTGTTGGAGCATGATGGTTCTTATCCTGGTGACTTATGTTTTTCTACACTTCATCCCGGACATAAGAATTATCTGGACTCTCGCTGGAACCAATACCAGGTTATTTCCACATTTTATAAGTGGTGTCGACAGGAGGGTGTATTTCTCAATATCCCCGACTACTATTACCTCACCGGAGGTAATAAATGTGGAATGGGATACCGCGAAACCAATTGGAGCTTGCCCAGAGCGCAGCAGGTCATCCATACCAGGCAAAATATTTATGATGGCACCTGGACCAAACTGACTACGATGGGTTGGATGTTTGTTCCGCTGACAGAGTATCACGGAGGGGGTGAGGCGGCAACCATTGAGCCATTGCACGAACATTTGGACCATTATGAAAAGATGATTATTTCCAACCTGGGAGCGGGTGTTCAGGCATGTTATAGAGGTCCGAGGTTGTATGATACTGAAGAGACTAAAGGTCTGGTGAAAGGAGCGGTCGATTGGTATAAAAAGCATCGCGAGGTGTTGGAGGGAGATCTGATTCATTTGCGCAGAGCGGATGGCCAGGATCTGGATTACTGGTTAATGGTAGATCCTTATAGCCATGCTGAGAAGGCGGCTCTGGTAGTCTTCAATCCCTTGGAAGAATCGATCGACACGACCTTGACAGTACCTTTGTATTACAGTGGTTTTACAAAAATGGTGAGTGTGTACCACAATGATTATTTAATCGATCATCAGGAGCTTGATCGCAGTTATCAACTGGAAGTAAAAGTCTCTGTTCCTGCCGGCGGGTGGAGCGCCTATTTTTTTAAAGAATAGCATGATTGATCAGATTTTTCGAATTCGAAATGAATGATTCGGAATTTAATTTATCCGGTACAAGGGAGACAATAAATCCACAGAATTTTTATTCCGTGTATTTAGAGGGCGGCATGCCAAAAAGATCTTTAAAACATTTAGTGAAATACGGTACATTTTCAAACCCAACCGCAAAGGCTACCTGTGTTACGGTTTCACCTTTCTTAGATAGAATTTGTGCTGCTCTTTGCAATCGAAAATTCCGGAGGAATTCACCCGAAGATTGACCTGCAATAGCAGTCAATTTTCGATGAAGTTGTGTTTTACTGATAGCTAAGGCCTTTTGCATCTGCGGCAGACCAAACGTTGAATCGGAATAATTTGCTTCCAGAACGTTTAACAGCTTTTCCAGAAATTGCTGATCAAGAGTGTTAATAACAATATCCTTAGGGGAGACCAAGAGTTGTCCGGAAAATATTTTACGTAATCTTTTTCTTTCCTTTAATAATGCTTCGATACTCGATTTCAATTCCAGCACATTAAATGGCTTGGTTAGATATGCATCGACACCCGCTGCAAGTCCCGTCAATTTATTTTCCAGTGTGGCTTTTGCGGTGAGCATTAATACCGGAATATGACTGGTACATTCATGATTTTTAATTTTTTCAGAAAATTGATGCCCATCCATCAATGGCATCATAGTATCCGTAATGATCAAATCCGGAATTTCATTGATGGCCTTAGAAAGCCCTTCATTACCATCACCAGCTTCCATCACTGAATATTGCTCCTCAAGTACCGCACTAATATGACTTCGCATTTCCGGGTGGTCTTCGACAATGAGAATTATTGGCCTTGTGTCAGATGGATTTTTATTCCGTGATGCACCTCTCTCATTAGAGTGATGAATAATCGGGGAGTCATTTATATTGTCCGGTGGATTTATGATTCTAATGAGGGGAAGATCAATAAGGAAGGCAGTGCCTCTCCCGGGAGCACTTTTTACCTGAATTCGACCTTTCATTAGGTGAATTAATTCACGACATAAAGACAGTCCGATTCCTGTTCCTCCTTCACTTATTTTTCCAACTTCCTTTATTTGGTAAAATCGATCAAAAACCAACTCATGATGTTCCTGGGCAATACCTGTTCCACTGTCCGAAACCTCAATTTTTAAAATATCTTTTAAATAACTAACGCTCAGTTTGATTTTGCCGGAAGTAGGGGTGAACTTGAATGCATTGGTTAGCAAATTGTAGATGATCGTTTCCAGTTTTTCCCTATCAAAACTCGCCCATAGTTGATCACTAGGAATTTTTATCTCAAAATCAATATTTTTCTGAGCAGCAAGTGAACTGAAGGAGGACGCTTCTATTCGGAAAAACCGAAAAACATCCCCTTCCGTCGGTTCCAATTGTAGACTTTTGGCATCCAGTTTTGCTAGATCAAGTAATTGATTAACCAAACGCAGCAGACGATCTGCATTTCTTCGGATCATGCCGGCTTCTTCAGTCGTAATTATTTTTTCCGGTTCAAATTCCAATTGATCGACTGGAGCTTTGATCAAGGTAAGTGGTGTACGAAATTCATGGGAAATGTTTGCAAATAAATTCGTCTTTAGTTGATCGAGTTCTCTTAATTTTTCCGCCTGAGCTTCTAATAATGCTGTCTTAGTCTGCAGCTCGATATTTCTTTCCTGGAGGGCTTGCGTGTGCTCGTTAATCTTACTTTCGAGGCGAAACTTATCTTTTAATAAAGTACGGTTTCTCCATTTGGCTGTGCCGATTATACTGAAAACAATGCTCGTAAGGAAAAGCAGATAGGCCCACCACTTCTTTTGCCATGGTGTTAATATGCTAAAGGTCATTGAGGTTGCCTCACCAAGTACCCCTTCACGATTTAGGGCTCTTACTTTAAATGTATATTTGCCGGGTTCCAATCCGAAATATTGTTTGCTATTTGCATTGGTAAAGTCTGACCAATTTCTATCATCTCCCTCCAAATAGGTTTGAAAGAGCATTTGATCATTAGAAGCATAATCAGAAGTAGAATAATGAAATTCTATGCGATTTCTCTTGTATACTATCGAGGGACTTAATGTCGCCCAAGTACTGGAAATCAATAATGAATCTTCGAAGACAATAACTTGATCCAGCAAAGTGTTAAAGGGCAGTGTATCCACATTACTATTTAACTCTTGATATACTATGTTGCCAATTCCTCCGAACCAAATTCCGTCTTTTTCAATCATCTGACATTCGCCAATATCTTGAAGGATCTTTCCAAAGCGAACGTCACTTTTTCGATACATACCTCCATCATTGAGCGCAAGTTCCATTTTTTCCCAACCGGTTCCATAGTTGGATACATAAGTACAGTTTCCAGCACGATCTACTTCCCATATTGTCGCAGTTGAATCAATTTTTCCTGGCAGAATATTATCCAGGCTTACCCGCTGAAATTCCTCGTGATCGGTATTCCAAAGATAGTTGCCATCCAGGTCTGAGGGAACGAAATATAGTTGTTTATTCAATGCATAAATCAAACCACGTTTTTCTGGTAAATTATTACTGGTGTCAATCTTTTGCAATGAGCCACCGGTAAAAGAGTTAAAATCCTCAACTTTGGCAAAATTTATTTTCCAGAGTTCTGTCCAATCAGTATCTAGCCAGATCTCTGTAGGGCTTATTTCCACAACGTTTCTGGTCCTGGCGATAAATTCGGGAAAAATATCTTTAATTATAAAATTACCATCGACTATGTTAACTAGCATAATTCCATTCTGTCTAAAAATATAGATCATCCGCGGATTGTATTTCGAAAATGAAAAACCTGTTACCACCCCACTGATCAACAGAGACATACTTTCATCGGCATTCATACTATAAAGGCCAAATTCAGTTGCAATCAGGAGTTTGCCTGCGATGGAATCTATTTTCCAAATTTTGTGATCAATACCCGGGACTTTTGAAAAAAATTCTCCACCGCTGTTATCCTGATTTAGTTTCCACAAGCCAGCATCAGAGGCCACATAAAGATTAGAATGAAATCGGGAAAAGGATTTAAATGATAGGTTTTTTGATTTAAACTTAAAAAGTGTTTCTGACGATGGATATTCAAGCATTGCCAGTCCCACATCCATCGCTACCCAGGTGACTCCATTAATGTCTCGATAAAATTCTCTGATATTCAATGAATTTAATCCTGCGTCTTCTGCTAAAATCATTTGTATTTTACCGATGGAATTGATGTGTACGATACCCCCAGTGACGGTTCCAATTAAAATGCCATTTTCCACCAGGGAGATGCTACAATAAAATTTATGGTCTTTAAAATATTTATCTGCCTGGGTGGGAAAATGTTTAAAAGATTGTCCATTAAAGACCCAAAGAGAATCTCCTCCATCCAATAAGATATCATGATCATTCAGCGATATCATAAAATGCACGAATACCGGTCCAAATCGTTCACTGCCCGGTATCCATTTCCATATATCACCTTCGAGCCTGGAGATTCCTCTTTTATGCTCCTTTAGGTACAGATTACCGTTCACCTTAAATAATTTACCCAGTGCATGATTGCCCATATACCAGACTTTCAGCGGTTGATCTGGCAGATAGCGGAATACCGCTTCTGCTGTTTGAAAATACACAGCACTATCCAGGCAAATAGTGGAAAATACCCGCGTTATATCTATGGTGTCTGCGAGATCTCCTACAAAGTCCAAAAACTGAGGATTTCCTTTAGCGTCATATTCGATTTTTCCAAAATGCCCGAATGCTCCTATATATATCTGGCCATTTTTGTCCTTGTCCAATGACTGCACCATCGTCTTTTCTGGCATTTCTAACAATTTCCATTGTAATCCGTCGTAAATGAGCAGACCATGTCCATTAGCGATGTACATGATACCCTTATCATCTTGTACTACATCCCAATTCTGTTTGTGTGCTCCATATTGATCCGGAGAAAACTGATGTAAGTATGGGTACCCTCTGACTATGGATTGTTGTTGAGCGATAGAAAACTGATAGTTCTCCAGGAGAAGAAAAATAATCAGTAGTCTGAAAATGGTACTGAGCTGTTTGGAGAAACTCGTTTGCATAACTGGTAAAAACGGGGTCAAGAGCTTTCTTCTAATTTAGTGATATTCTGAACCAATCAGATTGAAATTTTCAGTATCCCATTTTCGTAAGCCCGACGTATCATCCCCGCGGTATTGATGGCCTTGAGTTTGACCATGATGTTCTTTCTGTGGCTTCGGATGGTTTCTCTGCTTAAAAATAGATCTTGAGCTATTTCCTCATTAGTCATCTCCATTGAGATGAGATATAATATCTGTTTTTCGCGTTCTGATAAAACCATGGCAATGATTGCTTTAAATGGTGAAGATGTTTTCCAGTGTGTAATCGGAGGTGCCACCTCCTGCTACACAGCTAGGTTCGATGGCTGTCCAGGTCTCTCGATCCCCGAAATAAAAATTATGTGTAGCGTTGGATGTCGACCCAAGTGATTGTGCAACAGTTTCTAGTCCAAAGACGGGAGCATTTTTTCCTTTAGCCTTAGTCACAGATGCCGATGCCCTGGTGTTGCTTCCTTTGGTAATAGGCCGGTCTCCCAGAGCGGCTGATAAGAAGCCGATTATCTTCGAATCTCCATCTGTATACCCCGATCGCAATGCCGTGTTTCGGGAAAGCCAATAGAATTTAGAACTCAGATCTTTCAAGTGCCCGCCAACCTGAAAAGGGAGATCAATTGGTTCATGTATTTGAGCATATCCCACAACAGAGCTCATGATCAGAAATAGACTTAAGACTCTCTTCATTTGCTGCATTTAAAGGTTACCGTTTATTTACTTACAATGATCTCACAATAACCCGACTACCCCGGACTACCTATTCCAAAATTGAGATAATCGACGGGAAGACTCTTGTACGATCGTTCCAGAATATTATACATGTGTTCCAATTCTCATGGGCACCGGATATTCCTTTCTGCAATTCTATTGACGACAGGATAAAGGAGAGAAAAATGTTATTTCCAAATAATGGTCTATAATGAAAAATAATTAATAATTGTAGCAGCAATTTTTTTAACATTTGTATCATTCGGACCCGATAAGTAATGCAGACTGATGTGACTTTTTGATTTTTTCGAATCATTACTTATGGGTAATTCTATTAATTCTCAAAGATCCGTTTGGTAACATCAGCAGTGAGCTGATTTTTGTCACACGGAATAGAAGAAAAGTATGCAAGCAACGAACAGCAGTGGCCGACTTTATTCTCTGGATGCCCTGAGGGGATTTGACATGTTTTGGATTATGGGGGCGGAGGAGATTTTTCACAAGCTTTCCGAGGTGACCAATGCCGGATTCTGGAATGCCCTCTCCAATCAGTTTAAGCACCCTTCCTGGCACGGTTTCGCAGCTTATGACATGATTTTTCCTCTCTTCCTTTTTTTGGCGGGAGTAGCTACTCCGTATTCCATTGGTAAGCATCTGCAACAAGGTACGAGTCGGAAGGAATTATTGATTAAAGTGGTCAAACGTGGCCTGATTCTGGTCTTGCTGGGTATCATTTATAATAATGGGCTAGAAATAAAACCATTCGAAGAAATACGTTTTGCCAGTGTACTGGGGAGGATTGGTTTGGCCTATATGTTTGCTAACATTATATATCTGTTTGCCTCAAAGCGGTGCCGTATCATTTGGTTGG
>JAGQWV010000069.1 GCA_020437045.1 Saprospiraceae bacterium
TATGGATTTACCGAAGTAGAAATAGGATTAAAAAGCTTTATCAGCAACTGGAAAATCAAAAACAAATTATTTCCAATTCACTCAAGGAAAAAGAGTATTTATTGAGAGAAATTCACCACCGGGTAAAAAATAATCTTCAGGTGATTTCCAGCTTATTAAAATTGCAATCGAGAAGTGTTTCGGATAAGATGGCACAAAGGGCACTTGACGAGGGTAGACACCGGGTACGATCTATGGCATTGATACATCAGAATCTATATCAGGATGAGCATAATTTAAGCAGTATTAAAGTCTGGAGTTATTTAGAGCAACTTACTTCGGAACTTATGTCTTCCTACAAAATAGATCAGAATCAGGTCCGATTAAAATTAGATGTCGAAGATTTAATTTTGGATGTTGATTCGATTGTCCCAATTGGATTAATTGTTAATGAATTAGTCAGTAATTCACTTAAATATGCTTTTCCGGATGGACGGGAGGGCGAGATTGCCGTTAGTCTACATCAGTCTGATCATAATACCCTAAATCTTAAGGTAGTAGATAATGGTGTCGGTTACCAGGAAAATGATATAAAGAAAACCAGCTTTGGTCATCGATTGATCCGTGCACTTTCAGAGCGGCTGAAGGCAGAATATAAATTCAGTGGCAGAAATGGCGCTTTAGCAGAATTTATCATTCGGAATTATCATCTGGCAACTTAAACTGAGATAATCTTCGTGGTCTGATTCCCCCTCGCGAATATGGTGGCATTGCTGGAAGCTTTTGAAATCATCGGTATTTCCCATGCATTGACCCGTTAGCTCTTTTTTCCAGATTCTATGATTGTCTGTGCTTGAGATAACTTCAGATGCGCAATTGGATTAAGTGTATATTTATAAGGATATTGTTATATCCGGGTTGGATTCGGGACAATGACTGTTATTTAAGACACCTTGTGGTATTTGGATGATTATATATAAAGTCGCTAAAAACTGAAATCCCCCGCAAGTCGGAAGCGAACGAAGGGGATAAAATCTGGATTAAAACAATCACGCAAACCTGTCAATATGCAAGATCGAAGACAACTTCGAGCCATAATGTTTACCGACATCGTAGGTTATACTTCGGTGATGCAGCTGGAGGAGTCCCGGGCTATTTCTCTGCGAAAGAGATATAAGCAGGTCATCGAAGAACTACATGAAGCCTTTGACGGTGAGATTATTCAATTTTTAGGTGATGGCAGCTTGAGTATTTTTGAAAGTTCGGTGCAAGCGGTTCGATGTGCCATGGGTTTGCAAAATGAGTTTGGTCGTATGCCCACTGTGCCCGTGCGTATAGGTATTCATACGGGTGACATTATTCGCAGTGGAAAAGAAATTATAGGTGATAGTGTCAATATTGCTGCCCGCCTTGAAGGTCTCGGAGAGGCAGGATCTATTATGCTGTCCAATCAAGTACACTATCACATCAAAAATCAAAATATAAAAACAAAAAGCCTTGGTTTAATTGAGTTGAAGAATGTACTTCAACCTATGGAGGTTTTTGCCGTTATTGCATCTGGGCTATTGATCTCTGATCCTTCTTTAAAAACTCCGGGTGATGATCTAAGAGGTTTATCAGGAACAAAGGTGGACCCTGAAAAAAA
This sequence comes from Saprospiraceae bacterium, assembly GCA_020437045.1. Taxonomy (GTDB): domain Bacteria; phylum Bacteroidota; class Bacteroidia; order Chitinophagales; family Saprospiraceae; genus JABDMH01. The sequence goes on from JAGQWV010000069.1 coordinate 1,625, forward strand.
GTCCATTGCTATCCTTCCTTTTGTAAATATGAGCCACGATCCTGAGCAGGAATATTTTTGTGATGGTATTACAGAAGAAATAATTAATTCCGTTTGTCATGTAAATAATTTACGGGTAATTGCCCGTACCTCTGTTTTTGCATTTAAAAATAAGAATGAGGATGTAAGGGAAATCGGCAAAAAGCTTAATGTGAATAGTATCCTGGAAGGCAGTGTGCGGAAATCAGGTAACCGATTGCGAATCATGGCCCAATTAATAGATGCCACCGATGGTTCACATTTGTGGTCAGAACGTTACGAACGGGAATTAAACGATGTCTTCAAAATTCAAGATGAGATTTCGATGGCTATTGTCGACCAGTTGAAAGTTAGATTATTTTCGCAGGAAAAGGCAAAACTTCTTCAACATACGACTGAGAATGTCGGGGCCTATAATTATTATTTACGCGGACAATATGAATGGTATAAACGTAACCGGGAGGGTCTCTTTAAAAGTATAGAGCTCTATAAACTGGCCCTGCAGGAAGATCATCAATATGTTTTAGCATATACGGGTATTGCCAATGCCTATAATGCGCTCAACGATTGGGGTGAATTGGATGCCCGTCAATGTATCGAAAAGGCTCGTGATATGCTCAGCATAGCACTGGAGATTAATGCTCAATCGGCAGAGCTTTATAGCGCATTTGCTTACCTAAGTATGTGTGATTGGGATCGGGATAATTTTGTCAAAAATTATCAATTGGTGCTAAAATATAATGCCCATCAACCTTTTATCTTTCATATAGATTCTATTTTTTTATGTGTATTAGGGGATTTCGAAAACGCGATTAACCAGAATACAATCGCCAGACAGCATGATCCTTTAAATCTGGTTTTTAATTTCTCCTATGGTGTGATTCTATATTTTAAGCAAGATATGGACCTGGCTATTCGGCAATATAATTATTTGCTTTCGTTGAGCAGTATTTTTAAACCCGCATATCTTTTTTTAATGTATTGTTATCTGGCTAGTGAACGTTTTGAGGAAGCGGTAGAAACGTTTGCTAAAATGATTGATGTTAGTACGGGCTCGTCAGTTCGAGAAGGGGCAACGTTGAGAAATATATTAGAAAAGGAGGGATGGAAAAAATCAATTCAGTGGATTATCGATTATGGTCTTGATTTTTATGGACATTACCTAAATAAGCCATACCATCAAGCTGTTTGTTATGCCACACTGGAGAATCATACACAGGTTTTTGAAAACCTTGAAATGCTATATAATATTAGATCGTTTCGATTGACATTTCTCTATGCTGATCCCTTGTTGATGAAATATCGCAAAGATCCAAGATTCATTAAAATTGTCCACGATATTGGCCTTTGGAAGTAGGTGTTTCGCATTCTAGGTCCGTCATTCATTTTGTCAGAATCGCGGATTAAGCGGATTAAGGGATTTCGCGGATTTATTGCAAAAAGTTCGGGTGGATTTCCCTTCTGGGGGATAGAGGGCCAGCGCTGGCATTTAATTCAATGATTCGTCATTCATATTATCCATAATTCAATTCCACTTTTTTACCGACCACCGACAAATTTTCGTTGATAAATTGCTCATCCCACAGATTTGATATCACTGCCGTGATGTATGGATTTTGTAAAGCCCATAAATAGGCTTTTAAGGGTGGCTTTAGATCGCCCGGCACAATATGTTTGACTTTATCGATCCGCCATTGAGGAATGGGTTGCAGAGATTTGTGATGTGTGGCCACCGCCATAGCTACTTTCATGCAAATGACTCCTACCCCGTGTTCATACGCGTTCTTGATAGCACCTTCCATATATCCACCATTGATGATATTATAAGCACACATCACCACATCGTAATGACCACTGTCCACAGCTGCATTTAAAACTCCTGCCGGATCATTATGGGTGGAAACACCTAAAAATCGAACTTTTCCTTCTTTTTTTAATTCCTCAAAAGTTTCATAGGTTTCCGGGATCATTACTTCCTCCCGACTATTGCCTCCATGAGGACACATAAGTATGTCAAAATGATCAGTTCCGGTTCTTTTTAGGCTTCCTTCTATGCTTGATTTGATTTTTTCTTTATGCTCTTTACTGCCATCCACTAGATGGCCGTAATCTTCCACCATGGCATTGGAGATAAAACATTTGTCCATCGAGGTCTCTTGGTTTGGCCAGTAAACAAGAAAATATCCCGGTTTATCTACATAGCGCTGCATCCTGATTTCACCGGCCTTTTCCATGATTTTTTTCTGCTTTTCTGTGGGAAGGCCCTTAAATATATCTTGATATTTTCCATCCCGAATACCTTGATAACCGCTAACCTTAGTGGTCATGAACACCTTCATTCGTTTGGAGGACGAATCGATCACTTTGCTGTAGGCGGTTTCACAATCACCATTACCATAAGCCGGCGCCATATCCAGATAGTTGACACCCCGCTCGATGGCCAGGTCTACCTGCCGGTAGGTTTCACTTCTCACCGGATCACCTCCATTAACCACTTCCGAAATCATTAGTCCCGTTCGGCCTAATTGTCGGTAGGCCATTCCTTCAACTTTATTGCGCCATTCGGGAGCCACGGCAATAGGTGGTTGGCCTTTTTCGCCTTGATTGGTGATTCCCGTTATTGGCATACTAGTGACGCCCACGGTGGCGGCGGAAGCCAGGGAAATAAATTGTCGCCTGTCCAGTGATTTGTCATTCTTCTTCATCAGCTTTGCTTTTTATGATGATGGGGTAAAGTTCTTCTTGCAGTCTTAAGATACTAATGTTGTGGATGTCTTTCAAGTTTTGTAGGGATTCGTATTCTATTTTTCGGCGCTTCAGACCACTGGGGGTTGTGACTTGTTTCACATCCACTTGTCCATAGGGAGTGTCAACTTTTAGATTTTTGCGGGATAATATAGTACGCTCCACCGGATAATATCGTACACCTATGGAGGGACTGTTCTCCAGTATATAATCACTGACCGGCTCCTGGTCTCTGGCAGCCAGTAGTACCGAAAGTTTTAAGCCAGGCCGCCCTTTTTTCATCTGTATAGAGCTAAAGTAAAAATCTATGGCTCCACTTCGAATCAGGTTTTCTTGAAAATCAATGCCCAACAACTCAGCTGATGAATCGTCTAGATTTGTCTCAAGAATGATTAAAGGCTCACCGGAGGTTTTTTTTTTACCGGACGCACAAAGGAAAGCCGGACCACATTAGGGCCGATAAAATTCTTTTGACCAGGTCCATAGGCGATCCTCTCCGTGATTAAATCAGGTATATCAAATGATGGTTGAAGAAACCTGAGAATGGCCGCTCCGGTTGGCGTTACTCTTTCACCTTTTTCCTCCCCAGCGTAGGTTGGCATTCCGGACAGGAGATCTGCCGTAGCAGGTGCCGGAACGGGTAATAGGCCGTGTTGGGTTTTGACCATACCATAACCGGTACAGACCGGAGTACAATAAGTCTTTTCGATTTTCAGATGATCCAATACTACCGCACTTCCTACGATATCGAGAATCGAATCAACACCACTAACTTCATGAAAATGTATTTCATCTAAATCCATATTATGAATCCGGGCTTCTGACCGACCAATAATGGTGAAGATTTCTTTAGCTATTTCTTTAGCTCCATCAGTGATATGTCCTTGATCGATGATGCGAAGAATATCTTTCAAATGCCGGTGGCTGTGATGATGTTGATGGCTATGTGCATGATCATGATGGTGATGGTGTTCATGTTGGTGGCTATGAGTGTGTCCATCGTGAGTGTGCTCTGTTTGATCCCCTGATGGTTCTTCCGATGTATCCAAGTTCAGATCAATGATATGGACATGCTGGCAGACAATACCGTTTTTGGTCACCGTATTAACCTCTACTTTGCCATCAGGCAGATGCAACCTGGCAGGTAACTTGATAATCTCCTCATAATAGTCTGCCAATGAACATAGAGCACTAAACAACATATCTCCGGATAATCCGGAAAATGCTTCGATATATAATTGTTTCATTTAATTTCTTTATTTAAGATTAAGAATTCTTACCGCAGCCAGTGCTCCTCCGTAACCATTATCAATGTTGACTACCGTGATTCCGTTAGCACAACTTGACAGCATTGTTTTGAGGGCTGTATGGCCTCCCGCAGCGACTCCATAACCCACGCTGGCTGGTACAGCAATAATCGGCTGTGGAAGTAATCCTCCCATAACCGTAGGTAAGGCCCCTTCAAACCCAGCCACGACAATGAGTACCTGAAATTTTTTTAGTTCATCCAGACGGTTTAACAGACGATGCAGACCAGCTACGCCA
>JAGQWV010000070.1 GCA_020437045.1 Saprospiraceae bacterium
GATCTTTTCGCCCTGCGTTTTAATAATCATGTTATTAAAATCTTCTTCAGTACGAAACCGACCAATAGTTTTGACGGTCAATTCGGTGTTATCTCCCTGAATTCTTCCACTGGGAAGCTCAACATTCTCCCGATCAAGCGCTGCCTTGACGTCTTGAGTGGTAATGTTTTGTGCTGCCATCCGGTCCGGTTCCATACAGAGGCGCATGGCATATCGCTTTTGGCCCCATATCCGGATACCACTCACCCCGGGTACCGTTTCGAATCGAGGGGCAATAACGTTTTCCGCATAATCGCTCATATCCAGAAGCGATCGGCTGCTACTTTCCAGCGTCATCGCTATAATCGATTCACTGTCGGCATCTGCCTTACTTACCACCGGAAGGCCTTCGATATCTTTGGGAAGGGATCGGGCAGCTTGAGATACCTTATCGCGTATATCATTGGCGGCTTGCTCCATCGATACACTGAGGTCAAATTCGACATTGATGGAACTTGATCCCTGATTACTACTGGAACTTATCGTTCGGATTCCTTCAACACTATTAATAGCTTTCTCCAAAGGTTCCGTAATCTCGGCTTCTATAATGCTTGCATTAGCTCCCGGGTAGGAAGTTCGTACGGAAACTACCGGAGGATCTATAGACGGAAATTCACGCACACCCAAGCTAGTGACACCGATGGCACCAAATATCAAAATCAAAAGGTTCATCACGATGGCGAGAACCGGGCGTTTGATGGATAATGTTGAAATTGACATAATCGAAAAAATTTAGGGAGCTACTTGCAAGTTTACCACTTCCTGTATGGTCACGGGCATCGAAGGCTTCATGGACATCAGGGCACTGACGATTACCGAATCGCCCAAATTAATCCCATCCAGAATTTGGATGGCCCGATCTGTCCGAAGACCGGTCTTAACCGCAACCTCTGATGCTTTTCCGTCCTTATACAGATACACCACTTTGCCCTTTAATACCGGTACGATAGCTTCTGTAGGAATCATAATGGACTCATTAGATCCCAACGGAACGCTCACCCGGACAAACATTCCCGGTTTAAGCATTCCCAATCCGTTATTGGTCAAAGCCCGGATCCGCAAGGTTCGCAGATCTTCATCCACCCGAGGATCAATGGCGACCACCTTAGCAGAAAATTGATCATCCATACCATCAATTTCAAATCTTACTTCCTGCCCCACAGATACCAGCGAAGTGTACTTTTCCGGTACTGCAAAATCAATTTTCACAGGGTTTGTCTGTACTAAAGAGGCAATGGAGATACTGGGAGTAACATATGCTCCTTCACTGATATTTTTAAAGCCGATGTAGCCATTAAATGGAGCACGAACTTCCGTCTTTTCTAACTGCACCTGCAGAAGTTCCTTATCAGCACCCAACGTATTTACCCGGTTCATCGCCAAATCATATTCTTCCTTACTTATAGCATCGATATCCAACAATTTTTTCTGACGAGCTTCAATTTGGGCGGCCAATTGCTCTTCAAAGTCAATTTTCTTCAGTTGAGCCAATAGATCCTGATCATTCAATTTAGCGATCAATTGGCCTTTCTTTACGTAGCTACCTTCGTGAATATTCAAATCAACAAGACGTCCGGAAACTTCACATTTCAGTTCGACTTCTTCATTGGGTACAATCGTACCAGACGAATACACGGTGTTGTCAGTCACTGATTCTTCTGCGACATAGATATCAACCGGAAGTGCCCCGCCAGAACGAGCGGCAGATGTCGGTCTGGCCGGTGCTGTCTTTTGATCATCGGCATCCCAAACGTAAATTTTTAAGACCACCAGGGCTATTATAATCAGTGTAACAAGTAATAAAGGGCGCATAATCTAGATTAAAAAAACAGGGAATTCAATGTCAAGAAATAATATGTAATCAATTTACTCAGATATCACTCAACTCTAAAAGGAGTCAAAACTAAGTGTAACTCCTATTCTGATCAAAAATTAACCTGCAATATCGGTAATGTTGAGATATGAATTTTGTGAAGAATCTGAAGTTTTCGACAAAAAACCGCATTCTGATCTCATCCTGGCCAAACGACTACATTAAAGACGATATTTCCTTAAGAAGCTTATAGGCAACCATGGCCGTCATATCGTGTATATCCCGATTGGGATTAAGTTCTACAATATCAGCACCAACTACTGGCACGCTGATCTGATGAAGGGCATCGATTAGTTGCCGGGTAGTCATGCCTCCTGGTTCATGATGTGATACACCAGGTGCAAATGCAGGATCCAAAACATCGAGATCCAGCGAAATATACAGGGGTGCATTTAAGCCTTTTAAAAAATCAAGACTAAAATCTTTCATCTCCACCACTTTAACCCGGTACCTGTCTACCTGCCGGCGTTGATGACTGCATAAGGTTCTCAATCCCACCTGGGTAAGGGACGCCACCAGATAATTCTCCATAATCCTGGCGAAAGGTGAAGCGTGTGAAAAGGGGTTCTTATCAAAATGCTCATAAAGGTCACTGTGGGCATCAAAATGCAATAAATGCAATCCGGGATATCGATGAGCATAGGCTTCGATGATGGGATAGGTTATAGAATGGTCACCTCCCAAAGCAATGATTTTATCGTTTTCTGCAAGCAATTGTAGTACTTCATCCCGAATCTGCTGAAATACTAGTTCAGGAACTTCGTTTCGAAATTGGATATTGCCGCCATCTGCTATCCCATTTTCAAAATCGATAGATCCTCCTTTTTCCGTGGATGGGTTGGATGATCCTAATTGATGCATTAATCGGATTTGATCCGGTGCGTTGGCCGCACCACGCATAAAAGAGGAGTTGGCATCATATGGGATTCCAAGCAATTTGATCATTTTACTTGATTTTAAATAAGAAAATCCTCTCCTTAGTTACCTGGCTTCACGACAAACAAAGGTGATCAAGGATCCATGAGGATAAAAATAGAAAATACCCCCTGTCGAGACGACAATCTCTAATTTCTTGTTTCTCTTTTAATAAAATGCTGCATTTTATAGCGTCGAGGCAGTGAGCGTCAGGTTCCGAAAAGTATCGCCGTCATAACATACAGCAGAGATTGGGTGAAGCTTTATGGATTTCAAAAAATCTTCTCAGAAAAATACAATCAATTTTATTGGACATCGTCGTAGACTACTACTGAGTTTAATTAGTGTTTCCCTCTATTAAATCTATTTACGGAATCAATCAGACTGCAAATAAGATTTCTGTTCAAAATCTCTATCTTTAGCTATTTAAAACCTAGTAGATGAGTGTTCTGGTCAAAGATTTTATGAAATCGCCGGTTTCCACCTGTATTTTGCAAGCTGATGTAGGGAAGGTCCGGGATTTAATGAGGCAAAAGGGATTTAGTGCGGTTCCCATCGTTGAAATCAAAGGTGAACAAATTTTGATCCGGGGCATCGTGACCAACACTGATCTTATGGGGGCATTCGACGACAATGTACCTATCGAACAAGTAATGAGTTATGGGGTATATGTCATTGATCCGGAAGCTACTGCTCAGGAAGCGGCCAAACTTATGATACACCACAAAATACACCACCTACTGGTTATCGAAGAGACCAGGATCGTCGGTATGCTCAGTTCGATGGATTTCGTCCGTCTCATTGGAAATGGACATGGTGCCTAAGATTACTTAGAGGTTGAGGAACTAACTTACTTGACGATTTTATATGAGATGCAAAGGAGTATTGCAAATAACAGGTAACCTTGTCAAGGTACTAAGTGCGCAAGCCTCTTAGTTGAAATAATAGGACATCTTCAGCACCAACGCTCTGTTTTTATTGACAAAATCCTGCGTATTTGCATTGTCTGTATACACAATAAATAAATCCGAAACCGGGGCATATCGCCATTGAAATCTGATATTGACATTCAGATTTTCTATCTGGGAATTATATTGAAGAAAAGTGGTCAGAAATAATCGATCGGTAAATGTAATATCCAGTTTCGGTCCTAATAAAAATAAATTCAGGTCACCATATGGCTCGGGTAAAAGCAAGCGATTAAAGGCGGATACTAGCCCAAGACTGCCATAGGGTTGCACCCGGTAGTTACACTCTCCTTCTACACCAAAGCGATCTCCATTAAAATAGCCACCGTAAAGTGCGTCAAACGAATAATTGAAAAGTCTTCTGGCATTTGACGCGTAATCCAACCGGATATTTGACCAAGTAAATTCATCACCCCTGGCCAGGGGAGTTTTGCCGGTATTGGTCGGATCAAAAGGTGATTGCAATCGTACGAAATCATTGCTAACCCCGAAAGAAAACTGACTTCTACTCAGATACTGAAAGGTATAATCGAGATCGAAGATACGGTCTGTAAGTTGACCATCAAGATTTAAGAACAAATCCAGCTTTGCCGTAGGACCATGGTTGGCAACCTTGGAAGCTGCCGGGTAGAATTTGTAACCCAACGTTGGATTAATTTGATAATAATTCTGACGACGAATATATCCTGTCTCGGCACTATAACCATCTCCAACAAATGCTTGTTCGAGACTTACCAACCAGCGTTGGGTATTATACGTTAGTGCTGCAGAAGTTGCCATCGTATTTTCCGCATTGCCCGGGCTAAAAGACTGATGGTAAAATGCCTTGCCAACCCACCGGCTATCTTTGCTGGCGAGATTAAATTCCATCCCGGCTACACGATTAAAATGATCGGGATCAAGCTCACCGGTATTAATCTTATTAACGAAGAAGGCACCAACATTTGACCGTCCCAATATTTTCTTTTGCAGAGCAGCCACGGTAAAATTGGCAGCAGGAATTTCACCGGACATTCCCGTCTGCATATTCATGAGACCCAGTCGCCACTGATCACCGATTTTACCGCTGAGACGGGCACCTGCCTGAACCGGACTATTTAGACCGATCCGCCGGGAAAAAAATGGACGAATATTATCTTTTCCCAAGCTGGCAAACAAGTCACTGTTCTCCAGAAAAAATTGTCTGCGCTCCGGAAAAAATAACTCAAATCGATCCAGGTTGGTTACCTGACGATCAACTTCTACCTGTGAGAAATCAGGATTGACGGTAACATCCAGATTTAAGGAGGTGGAAAGGGTCACTTTCGCATCGATTCCGACATCTCCACTGTATTTTGCATTCTCGTTTAATTCCGCATTTTTTGATGTTCGTCCGGATACATATGGAATCAAGGAAAAACGAGTTCCTAACCGGGGTGGTGGTTCATCAAATACAGCAGTACCGGTAAAAGCCAGATTTGCCGTCTGAAATTGTCGGGGCACAGGAGCCCAACTTGATTTCTCGTTTGTTTTTAAATCCAACCGGCTAAAGTTAATTCCCCACTCCTTCACTCCTTCCTGATACCGGATGCTGCGAAAGGGGATCGCAAATTCGGCAACCCATTTTTCATCGTCATTTTTTATAGCACTACGCCATTTGCAATCCCAGTCCAGAGCAACAAATCCTCCATTAGCCTGCAACCCATCCCACTGCGCTCCAGAGGCAGATATGCCAAAAGAAAATCCATTGGTTTGATCATTGTAAGTATCTATAAAAGCGAGAAAATTGTCATTTTTCCCGAACGAAAAGTCTCGTCTAAGTGACTCAGCCGGACGCTTTCCCGGCACAGTATCGAAGCATACGATAGACATGAACAACTCGCTTGCGGAATAGGCCATCCGAACCTCCGTTTGGGAAATTGCCAGTCCGGTGTCGATAGGCAAAACTCGCACAAATTCGCCAGCGACATCTGCATCTTCCCAGGTTTTCTCATCCAAGACACCATCCAGAATAATCGGACCTTCGATCTGATGTACATCAATCCGGAATTTAGCCCGGTTATTATTAAAATCCTGGGCAGAAGATAAATAACTAACAAAGATGGAAAGGAGAAGAACTAAGTACGATCGTGTTCGAATCATTAATTATAAAAGAGACATAAATTTAAACGTGGGAAGATAGAAAAAGAAAGTATAATAGTTTTTTGATCTAATTACTAATGTGATGTTTGAGCCTAAGATATCTGTATCACTTTAAAAATTTACCCGGGAAGATCTTCTATTCCCAACCGAAATAGGTCCGTATATTATGGTCTATCCGATCGGAAATATTTTCAATTGCCGAAGACCTTTCGAAGGCTTTTCCGGTTACTGTTTCATACAGCTCGATGTAGCGTTCGGTTACCGTATGGACGAAAGATTCCGGCATGACGGGCATCTGCTGCCCATCCAGCCCCTGAAACCCATGTCCCATGAGCCATTCGCGCACAAACTCTTTGGACAATTGTTTCTGATGTTCACCGCGCTCCTGCCTTTCCTGATATCCATCGGCATAATAGTACCTCGAGCTATCCGGAGTATGAATCTCGTCAATTAGATATACCGTATCATCCACCAGGCCAAATTCGTACTTGGTATCTACCAAAATCAATCCCTGCCGAGCCGCCATTTCCGTACCTCGCGCAAAAAGTGCCTGAGTGTAAGCACAAAGCTTGTCCCAAAGGTCACCATCCACGATACCTCGCGTTAATATCTCATCAGCACTGATATCTTCATCATGACCGCTTTCCGCTTTGGTAGCCGGAGTGATGATGGGTTCAGGAAGTGGATCACTTTCTCTCAATCCTTCCGGCATTTGCACCCCACATATGCTACGTTTGCCCGCACGGTACTCTCTCCATGCGTGCCCTGCCAGGTATCCACGGACAACCATTTCCAGTTTTACCGGTTCACAGCTCAGGCCTATGGCAACATTGGGATCTGGATTGGCAATGAGCCAATTGGGAACGATATCTCTTGTAGCGTTCAGAAAATAGGAGGCTGTCTGATTAAGAACCTGCCCTTTATGAGGAATAGGTTTGGGCAGAATATGATCAAAGGCAGAAATCCGGTCACTGGCAATCATGATTAAATGCGAACCGACGGTATATACATCGCGTACTTTTCCCCGATAAAATGCAGTCTGTCCGGGGAAATTAAAATTTGTCTCATATAAAGCCATAGTGCCGATATTTTGCTGGTCAAAGATGGGAATATTTGCTCTAACTCAATACCCGGTATCCTAATTCTTTTGCAATTAGCAGGACTCAAGAAATTGCACCCAGACCAATGTCCTCTCCCATTAATTGCCATGTTGACCAATTCTATTCATCCCCAAAGTTTCATGGGAAATCCTTCTTAGAATGATCGTTAGGTGCTAGTCCCATTTTAAAGGAAGAACCATACCCCAACCAATGCAACACCGTACATAACTTAACTTTAATGGCAGGAAATCATTATTTGGGAATAATATGGCATTGACTTGCACCTTGAGTGGTTGGTTTAAAAAAAAGAACTAAATTCAGGGCTGCTCAAAAAAAAACTGGTATGAACACAAAGGTCCGATTTCAACTTTCTTCCATGATGTTTCTGGAATACTTTATCTGGGGCACCTGGTTTGTCGCGATGGGAAGATACCTCACCGACTCGTTAGGCGCAAGCGGAGGAGAGATAGGTAATATATATGCCCTGGCCTGGATCGGAGCAATGATTTCACCATTTTTCGTCGGCTCGATTTCGGACCGTTATTTTGCGGCTCAGAAAGTAAATGGGGTATTGCATTTAATTGGTGCAGCAGTCTTATATTTTCTGAGCACTACTCAGAGTATCGGTGCTTTTTACTGGGGCATGTTATTTTACTCCATATTATTTATGCCCACCATTGCCCTGACCAACGCCATCGCGATGCATCAAAGCTCAGACGTCGCCAAAGACTTTCCGCTACTCAGAGTACTGGGGACAGCGGCCTGGATTGTTTCCAATATTATCGTGGGAACCATGGATATCGGTAACACCAATTTGATTTTTATTATTCCGGCT
>JAGQWV010000071.1 GCA_020437045.1 Saprospiraceae bacterium
GCCCTCCATTTGTAATGATCTCCATCCAGCCAAATTTTGGTTAAATTCCCAAATTGATGATTTTCAGCAATTTGATCAGGAGGTAAATGACAATGATAGTCTATGATAGGGAGATCCCGGGCAAATTCATGGTAGAGTTGTTGGGCAGTCTTACCGACCAACAAAAAATGTTCGTCTAGAAAAGCTTTCATTAATTGGTTAGGTTGTACAGCAGTCAAAAAAGGGTCGGTAAACTACAAAAAAGTTAATTAAACAATCGATTGTGTACTCGAGAAATAGTCTATAAATCTTTGATTAACCGGAGATGTGCAAGGTGATGTCTGCCATGCCAGGCATAAAGTTTACAAACGGCACCAAGTGCATACTTCTTTCCATATTGAGGATGAATATAAAATCGGTCAAAGTCTTTCAGGTCCATATTTTTCATAAGTACGACCCAGCGATGGTGTACGGCACGGAGTAGGTCAAGTGATACAGATACCGGTGTCAGTTGCGTGTCGGGAAGCGCGGCCCAGAGATCCTCATGATAGGGTTTTATCGTGGGGCTGTCTTCTGTGAGTACCCACTTAAATCGGCAGTAGGCTTGCAGGTGACTATCCGGCACGTGATGGATCACTTGCCTTGCGGTCCAGCCACCGGGACGATAGGGCGTATTCAGTTCATCTTCCGAAAATTGACTAACTAGTTCGATATATTCATTGGGACAATTTTCGATATCATGGATCCAGGCTTTGAGGTCATCAGAAGTGATGGTTTCTGGGTAATTAAATTTTCCGATTGGATATTTAAGTTCTTCCATTTGGTACTCTTTTTTCTTTGTGAATGATGCTAAGATTTATGCTGGTAGTGGTTGCTGGGTTCTGGTATCGAAAATAGGGAATAGTTTTCTCCCCGTACTTAAACTGGTGCGATGATTTCATTACCTTCAAAGTGAGAAATTCCTTCCTATGAAAGCTCTAATTCTATTTCTTCTTTTTGTCACCCTTTGGTTTGCCTGTTCTCAACCCATCCAACACGATATTCTGATCACCAATGCCATGATCTATGATGGCAGTGGAAATGCCCCCTATCAAGGTATGGTCGCCATCGATGGAGATACCATTACCGCCGTTGGTAGTACGCTAGCGGGTCAGGGAAAGGAAGTGGTCGATGCAGGTGGACATGCCGTTTGTCCTGGATTTATAAACATGTTGAGCTGGGCGACAGAAAGCCTGATCGAGGATGGCCGGGGTATGAGTGATCTGATGCAGGGAGTGACCTTGGAGGTGATGGGGGAAGGAATGTCCATGGGCCCTTTAAATGAAGCAATGAAGCAGGAGATGGTGCAATTTCAGGATGATATCAAATTTGATATCGAATGGACCACACTGGGGGAATATCTAAGATTTCTTGAAAAGAAGGGAGTATCTCCCAATGTAGCTTCTTTTGTCGGTGCTACAAGTGTAAGGGTGCATGAACTTGGCTATGCGGATCGACCTCCTGATCCGGAGGAATTGGAGAGAATGAAAGCCCTGGTCAGGCAAGCAATGGAAGAGGGAGCTATGGGGGTAGGATCATCGCTGATCTATGCCCCGGCGTTTTATGCAAAGACGGACGAATTAGTCGCTCTTTGCGCAGAAGCGGCAAAATATAACGGCACCTATATTACGCATATGCGTAGCGAAGGAAATAAATTATTGGAAGCGGTGGATGAAGTAATTCGTATCGCTAATGATGCTGGAATTGATGCGGAAATTTACCATCTAAAAGCTGCTGGCAAAAATAATTGGGCAAAAATGGACGAGGTGATTAACAAGATAGACAGTGCCAGAAAAGCAGGCTTAAACATTACGGCAGATATGTACAATTATGAGGCCGGAGCTACAGGTTTGGATGCTGCAATGCCACCTTGGGTACAGGAAGGTGGCTATGATGCCTGGGCTAGCCGGTTGAAAGATCCAGCGATTCGAAAAAAAGTAATTTCCGAGATGAAAACGGATGCGATGGATTGGGAGAATCTGTATTATTCAGCCGGTGATCCCAGTCGTGTTTTACTAGTCGATTTTAGGAATGATACACTTAGAAAATATACCGGAAAAACCCTTGCAGAAGTGGCAGAGATCAGAGGAACCAGTCCGGAAGAAACCATTCTTGATCTGGTGATTCAGGATGGGAGTCGCGTAGGCACGGTTTATTTTTTAATGTCGGAAGATAATATCAGGAAGCAAATTGCTTTGCCCTATATTTCTTTTGGCTCAGATGCCGGCGCTCTCGCGGCTGAAGGTGTTTTTCTAAATAAAAGTACACATCCAAGAGCTTACGGAAATGTTGCCCGATTATTAGGAAAATATGTTCGGGAGGAAAAAGTAATTTCTCTGGAAGCGGCGATAAATAAATTGACCTATTTATCAGCGAAAAAATTAAAAATTCAAAAGAGAGGTTTACTGCAACCTGGTTATTTTGCGGATGTGGTCATTTTTGACCCGGAAAAAATTGAAGATCACGCCACTTTTGATAAACCGCATCAATATGCAACTGGTGTCGAACAAGTTTTTGTCAATGGGGTACAGGTTTTAAAAGATGGAAAACATACGGGTGCGACACCGGGAAGATTTGTAAAGGGACCAGGGTATTCGGGAGGCGAATAATTAGAATGAAGAATTTTTTCGAATACTGAACACTATATTATTTACGATATACGATTGGGGATTTACGATTTCATAGTTCCAAAGAGCAACCTGCTAAATCGCAAAAACTGACCTGCTGACTTCTAAACCCTGAATTCTGAAAGCGATCGACACGCTATTCAGGACATTCCCTTATTCTGAAAATTCTGATTCTGACGATTGGCCTGCCTGCTGACTATAAAAAAAGGCTCTGCTAGAGTTGTCACCTCTTCCCATCTATAAGACATAACAAGAGGTGACAACCCTTGCTGCTACCTGAGAATATTTTGACCTATTTTGGACATTCCATAATTTCTGCGAATTCTGATTCTGACAACAAGACTTCTTGGTTAGGCCCTGACCACTGCATACTGTCCTCTGCATACTGAATACTGCATACTGAATACTATATTATTTACGA
>JAGQWV010000072.1 GCA_020437045.1 Saprospiraceae bacterium
ATTACGGCTGGGACAATGCCTACAATGATGCGGGAGAATGGACCAATGGCCCCCTGCATGGTTATGTGTATTTATTAGAAAATGTGGAAGGAAATTACATCGAACGAGGAAAAATCCAAGCGGGTGGATCACCCATTGATGTTTTTGGGGCACCTTCACCAAACATGGCAGATTTTGATGGTGATGGTGATCTGGATATCATATGTGGCGAATTTTTGGATCGCTTTACCTGGTTTGAAAATATCGGTACCCGGCAAAAGCCCCAATTTGCCGCCGGAAGATTTTTGGAAAATCGCAACGGCATTATAAAAATGGATCTGGAAATGATTACTCCATCAGCTGTGGACTGGGAAGGAGATGGTGATGTAGACTTAATTGTAGGAGATGAAGATGGTAGAGTAGCATTCATTGAAAATACCGGTGAACGCAGTAATCATATGCCCATTTTTAAAATGCCGGTCTATTTACAGGAAAAAGGGGAAGAGGTTAAATTCGGTGCGTTAGTAACTCCTGTCTCCGTAGATTGGGATGATGATGGGGATGAAGATATCATATGTGGGAATACCGCCGGATATATTGGTTTCATCGAAAATTTAGATGGTAATAACCCACCCAGATGGGAAAAGCCACAGCGTTTGGAAGCTGATGGTAAGGTCATTCGGCTTATGGCCGGAGAAAATGGTTCTATTCAGGGACCGGCAGAACAAAAATGGGGGTATACCACCTTGTCGGTTGCTGACTGGGATGGAGACGGTCTCAAAGATATCCTGGTCAATTCGATTTGGGGTAAAATAATTTGGTTTAAAAACATCGGGAAAAAAGGTAGTCCGGTGCTACAGGAAATGGGGCCGATAAAAGTAGCCTGGGAAGCAAATCCACCGAAGCCGGAATGGACCTGGTGGACTCCCACTCCGGAAATGTTGGCGACGCAATGGCGAACGACGCCGGTAGCCATCGATTGGAATGAGGATGGAATGATGGATTTAGTCATGTTGGATCATGAAGGCTATCTGTCGTATTTCGAACGAACGATTAAAAATGGACATCAGCTTTTATTACCTGGCAAACGCATTTTTTATGGTGTAAACGGCAGTAAATTTGGCAATAAAAGTGAGGTGTTAGATTCTACAGCCGGACCGCTCCAGTTGAATGAAAAAAAATATGGAAGTAGTGGTCGTCGCAAATGGTGCTTTAGTGACTGGGATCAGGACGGCGATCTCGATATTTTAATAAATAGTGTCAATGTTGCCTGGTTTGAAAATATCAGTCAACAAAAGGATCGGGTCGAATTTAAATACCGGGGCAATTTATCCGGGCAAAAATTAGCCGGGCATACTACCAGTCCTACTACTGTCGATTGGGATAAAGATGGTAAACCTGAATTATTGGTAGGAGCGGAAGACGGATATCTTTATTTGCTGAAAAAGAATTATTGATGGTATTGAAGTCGATTCCAAGAGAATGATTCTTACAAATTAGAATTATAAAAACCGGAGAGGTCTTTGCAGAGAAGATAGCAAGACCTCTCTAATTTTACCAATCCATATTTTCATCGGAAAATATAAATGATTCAAGTTCTTTAGGAACGATTGTGCTCCCCTGAGACTGCTCTCCACAACTTTAGCCGCACTGTGATCTTTACATGTAGTATCACGTAAATTCTTCCTCCCTGTTGCACAAACATCACGCTCTTTCCTAAAAAGGTCCAGCCAAACCAGCCATCTCTTTTTGTAATATATTGGTTAGTCGTTTGTTAAAATGATAAAATTCTGTATGTTGGAGGTTCTTGCTGATCCCATAAAGTTTAGGAGGGCACACCATGAAACATCTAACCATCACGATCCTATGTCTGACATGGGGTATCACCCAGGCCGGCACCGGCACTAATCTTCGCACTACTTCCGAGTGGATTGCTCATATAGAGCGAACCGCTCACTTCGTTAATTTCGATACGCCCTTAGTGGAACAAACCATCAAGTTTCCAGGCTATCGCTATTTTGATAATGAGATCTATTTTCGCCAACAACAGCGCGATAACCTGGATACCTATGACTTATATCTTAAACAGGAGCAGCAGACTGCCGAGGCGCTAAAATCCAAGTCTTATGCTTCAGGAGAGACGATCCAGTTGTCTTTAGTATTTCACTTTTTGCATACCACGGATCTGGAAAGCATCGAGAAAGAACTCACTTTTCAGATGGAGGCATTGAATCGTGATTTTGGTCAACTGGAGGTCCCTGAAAAAGATTCACGAGATCCGGACGACCAATACCGATCCTTGGCCGCCAACCCTAACATTCAATTTGTATTAGCAGATATATCCGGAGGCACCGGGATCGCAAAGGTCGCCGAATCGGTAGCGACGTGGGATACGTTTGATGATATGAAGGAAGTGAGTCGGGGCTCTCCACCCATCGACCCCGATCGGTACATTAATATCTGGGTGGTGAAGATGGGAGACTATTTATCCTCATACACCAGTCAACCCTATACGGACAAAACCTTGGATGGTATTGTGCTGGAAGATATCTATTTCGGACATGGGAAAGCCGAAGGCTATGACCAGGGAAAGACGTTGACCCATCTGATGGCCAATTATCTGGGCTTAAATGACCTATGGGGCTTGAGTCGATGTCAGGATGATGGGGTATCGGATACCCCGATACATAACAGCCCCACTTGGGGGGCACCGGGAGGGCATCACATTAGCACGTGTGGTCCAGGCCCCCGGGCGATGACGATGAACTTTATGGACAACAGCCTGGATGCGTATCTGTATATGTTTACCAAAGGCCAAGTAGAGCGCCTGCGGTATATGCTTAGCCCCGACGGACCGCGCTATCACCTGACCAAAAACTAGCCCGATGAACAACCGTCTAATGATCCTGATTTTTATGGTCCTTTGGAGTGCCCATACGGGTCTGGGACAGCCGATGAATAATACCGTTGGTGACGTGGTGTTGCCTTCCGCGGAAGCCGCCTCTTTGGGTAAGTTTGGAGAAATACCCGTCAGTCATTTTCATGGGGTACCCTCCATCGATATACCCATTTATACCGTCCAGCAGGGCCCCTTGCAATGGCCCATTAGCTTAAGCTATCACAGCTCGGGCATTAAGGTGGCGGAAGTGTCGAGCTGGGTAGGAATAGGGTGGACCTTGCAAGCAGGATCAATGATTTCTCGCAGTATTGTTGGCATTCCGGATGAGGCGCAGAACGGTTGGTTTAGTATGCAGAATGTCAGCGTCAATCCCGAGCAAGTAGCAGAAGGATTTCAGGATTCGGAGCCGGATGTGTTTAACTTCAATGTGCCCGGTTATTCTGGAAAATTTGTCTTTGAAATCGATGCCCAGACGAGCACTATCATCGAGCCGATGGTGATTCCCCAACAGGAAGTGAAGATCACCCGGATCTATAGTGCAGGCACCTTGAAGGGATTTAAAATCATCACTCCGGATGGGGTGATCTATTATTTTGGTTCGATTGATGGCTCCACCTCGGTAGTGGAAAGGTCCGAACCGCGGACCAGCAATGCCAGCGGAGATGGCGAAGTGACCGGCTGGTACTTGTTACGCATCGAAAGCCATGATCAAAAACACCGGATCAATTTTACCTACGAGTCCGAAAGTTATATGTACCCGTACCCAGCCTCTGCAGAGTATTACAATGTGTTTCAATACAGCGGGTGCCAGGTGGGCGGTAGCAGTGGTGTGAAGTACCTGAATCTCGATAATACGGAGGTGAGCTACAATCTGGTAGAAGGAAAGCGACTGTCCAAGATCACCAATTCGAGCGGCTATACGACGGTCGATTTGATCGAAGAGACGAGTGTGCGAGATGATGTGCAGACCAATCCGGATGACCCAACGAATCCAGCCAAAGCCCTCAATTATATCGATATCAAGAACGGCACCTATGATAAACGGGTAGACTTTTACCATTCGATCATGCAAAGCCCGACGGATAATTTAGATATCGGCGGCGGCAACACCTCCAGCCCTTGGTACAAACGGATACAGCTGGATTCCCTCCAGGAAAAATCCATCGGAGGGACCAGCATCACGATCCATCCTTACATTTTTGAGTACGAGACCACGGTGCCGCCCCAGCGACTCAGTCGCCAGATAGATCACTGGGGTTACTATAATGGCCAATCTGGCAATAGCAGCTATGCGGTCAATGTGCCTTTTACGAAGATTCAAATACCGGGAGGATCCGCCAGCACCTATGGAAACTCGGATCGACTGAGTAGAGAGCAGTACATGCTAGCCGGTTCGCTGAAAAAAGTCATATATCCGACCAAAGGATATACGACCTATACGTTTGGGGCCAATCGCTACTATTATCCATCGGATGAATCGGGGTATTATGGCGCCAAAGCCAATTTGACGAGCTGTTATTCCAATCCGAACAATATCTGCTGCACGACCGATATGAGTACCAGTGGCAACTTCAGTTTGACGGCGAATGAAATTGCTCTAGCCGAAGTGGACATGGATATTAAATTGGGGCCAGATAACCCTGGTAACTGTAATGAGGCTCCCAAAACCATTACACTTGAAATCTATAATGCTAGTACTAATGCCTTGGTGGACAGTTATTCCTGGAACGAAGCATATAGTAGTCCTCCTGTAGAAGAACCAGGGAGGAATTTTAAAGTATCAACAGAATGGCCTGGTGTCACAGCAGGCAGCTATTACTTAAAGCTTTCCAGCACGAATGGTTTTGGATCTGCTACCTTAAAAACCGCTCTACCCATCGAGCGGGATGTCGGAGGCTTGCGAATTGAAGCGATCAAGCATTACGATGCCGGCGGAGCCCTGTTTGATCAATCCACATTTGAGTACACCCAACCGGGTTCCTCTCAAAGCAGTGGTAAGCTCTATGTACGGCCGGTATACGGTGATTACCTCTATGATTCCCCCAGCTATTATCACCTCTTTTTCCGGGACATGAGCATTGTGCCTCTGGGTACTTTTGATGGCTACCATATTGGCTATGAAAGGGTCGTGGAAAAGAAAAGTGGCAACGGAGAAACCGTTCATTGGTTTGCGACAGAGACCCGGGCCACCCCAAATACCTATCCTCAGGTACCGGAGTTATTTTTAGTGAAGCATGGACGTACCGACTCCATCAAGGTGATGAACAATGGCGGTAGTCTGCTCAAATCCACCAAGACCACCTACACCTCAAACTACCAGAACATCACCGTACAACCCAAGAAAATCTTTTTCTACAAACATGGTTCTGGCGGTTTTGGCCAGCCCTATTGCTACTATATCAGAGAACAATCCTACAATATCCGCACCGGGTATAATCTGCAATCGATCCGGGAGGATTATGCAGACGGTATGCAAAGCAGTACGAGCTGGGCCTACAATTTACCTTCACTGCTGTTTCCCATATCCGAAACCATCATCAATTCCGATGGGCGGGTACATAGGACGGATTTCCAATATGGCAACAGCTACACGCTGCAATCGATCCGGGATGTGCTCATGGATCAAAACCGGCTATTAACAGCCTGGGAAACGCGCAAATACGTAGACAATACGCTGGTGGATGGCCAGCGAACCGCGTATGCATTCTTTGATACCAATGGTGACTCGACCGGTACAGGTACTACTACGACCAAAGTCTATCCACGTCGGCAATACCGGTACGAACTAACCTTTGATCTCTCGGGCAATGTCGTTAGTGGCGCTCAGTGGAAGAACCAATACTATATCGACAAGTATCAAGTCGGTGTAGGGATGCCCTCCAAGATTTGGGTAGAAGGATGGAAATATCCTTTAGAGTATAGTTGGCGAACCAGTGGGCTTTTGTCGTACTGGTTCTACCATAATTTTGTGAAGCAATATTTCTATTACGGGAGTAGTGATTATTTGCAAGCCGTCATCGATATCGATGGTACGCAAACCAATTTTACCTGGGACAACATTATGCGTCTCAAAACGATTAGTGACTGTGACCAGGTCCTGACGGATCTCAACTATCACTATTTTGAGACCAATACCAATCGCAACTACGTCCACACCATCATGACCTATCCCCAACTGGGAGCGGCGAGTAATAAGACGGTGCAGGAAGTACGATTTATGGATGGCCTGGGCAACCTGGTACAAAAACTACATTACCTGCAATATGCCCCGAATGATGCATTGAGTGTATCGGAGCAATTAGTCTACAATAGTGTGGGTCGTTTGACCCAACAGCACGAACCCAAGAGTTCGGGAGTAGCGCCCTCCAATTATACCCTCCAGTTTTACAACTATACGACAACGGCTTATGAGGCATCTCCCCTGGACCGTCCCACCCAGACCACGCCACCGGGCAACTTGGGCATCACCCAATATCAATATGGCACCAACACCGCCACCGAAGTGAAAAACTACCGGGACGGAGGTAATTACGCGGCCGGCACCTTGTACAAGACTACCGTGATCGATGGCAATGGCGATAAGACCATTACCTTTAAAGATCGACTGGGCGAAACGGTTTTAGTGCGTCAGATCGATAGTGACGCGAGTGAAGATCCTGCCGACACCTACACCTTGTACGATGATAAACTCCGACCTTACATCGTGTATCCACCAGAGACCGCCGAGCTGACCAACAATGTCGATCTCATCTTCACCACCTTATATCGGGGAGATGACCAGGTGAAAAGCAAAGACACCCCCGACAAGACGGTAGAAAACTTTATTTACAATAGCCGGGATCTCCCGGCCTACCGGCAGGATGGCTACCTCAATGCACAGGGAAAATACTATGCGATCGAGTATGATGTATATGGCCGATCCGTAAAGGAAGGCCTCACCGTCAGCGGATCAATACCCTCTAATCCGGATACGATTTATAATGCGGTGGTGGAGGACTTGTTGATGCAGACCACCTATGGTCCCGCGGGCATCACCAAAACTCGGCCTACCCAGGTAAAGAAAAAAGTGCTCGGCACCGAATTTTTTGTGCAAGAGGATTACACCTATGACAACTGTGGTGACTTAATCATCACCCGGAAAAATAGCCTTTTACACCCGGCCATTGGCTCGATAGTAGATTCCTTGATTCTCGATGATGCAGAGAATGTACTGTATCATTATCTCAAGATCAAACCGGATGGCGTAGACATCCGAACCCGTAATACCTTTGACCATGCAGGTAGGCAAAGGAAGACCTTCATCCAGGTGACCACCCCAGAGCAAACCTGGCCGGAGAAAGAAGTCAACGAAAACTTTTACACGGCCACTGAGCAAGTGGATAAATTGACCTTGGGAGGAACCCTGCAGGAAGTGAATTACTCGTATCTCACCAACCGGTTCCTATCCAAGATTAATAATCCGGCATCCATCGGTAGTGATCTATTTGCGATGCAGCTCAGTTATAATGTCAATGCCTCCGCATTTACGGGATTCACTGCCCAGAATGATGGCAATATAGCCGGGGTCGCCTGGCAGGTCAAGGGCTTTAATCAGAAGAAATATGTATACAGCTACAATTATCTGGATTGGCTGACGGCTGCTGACTATTATGAATCGGGAAATAATAGTGCCTATTCTACGTCCTATACCTTTGAAGATCTGCGGGGCAATCCGGCATCGATCACCCGGAAAGGATGGGATGCCGCCAACAACCAGGTTGCCGCCACACCGATCGATATTTTAAATATGACATATATCCCCAATACCAATTGTATTCAATCGATCGCAGACAATGCCGGCACGGCCGTGAAAAACAACGGTTATCGGGCTGGTACTAGTAATTATACCTACAATGCCAACGGAGCGATGACCGCAGATCCCAGCCGTGGTGCAGGATTTACCCGCAATCATCTCAACCTCCCGGATGAAACAACGATTCCGGACAGTAGCGGCTCGATCCGTTACTACTATTGTGCCGATGGTCAGCTAATCAGACAAGAAGAGCGACGCAGTGGCGCCGGCGTGCGGGTGCGGGACTACTGTGGTGCGGTCGAGTTTATGAATGGAGGTATCGACCAGATCCGTCACGATAACGGCTATATTTACCTGGATCGAGATCTACTGGAAGAGCATCTGTATCTCACCGGCACGGAGAGCGTCAACAAGACCTATGAGTCGATTTCTACCGTATCGGAGCGCACCGTACCCAACCCCCGAGTGATCGATTACATTAGTGATGAAGAAATCATTTTGATCCCCGGCTTTGATGTTCAGGTAGGAGCGACCTTTTTAGCGGATATTGATACTTTTCCGGTCACGGGATTGATTTATCGCTACTTTATCAAAGATCACCTGGGCAGCGTGCGGGTAGAGTTCGAAGATGTCAGTGGAGTGGCCACGTTAAGGTCCCAGCACCATTACTATCCGTTCGGCTGCGAACACCAGGGTCCCTGGAACCAGGATACCCGGAATAATCATCTTTATACTGGACAGGAAAGACAAGGGAGTTTTGATCTGGAATACCTAAGATTTGATGCTAGGCACAGCGACCCACTAGTGATGGGAAGGTTTCAAAGCGTGGATCCAATGTCGATTGCATTACCAAATTGGTCTCCATTTAGTTCCATGGCAAACAATCCAGTTAGATTTGTTGACCCAACTGGGATGTATTTTACCGATCGATCTCAAAAATACTTAGATCGAATCAATGAGTATATGGATGATCGAATTGCTTACTACGATAAAGCCATTGCCAAAGCTGAGGCCAAGGGGAAAAGTAATAGAGTGGGACGCCTTACAAGCCGAAAACAAAACCTTAGTGC
Organism: Saprospiraceae bacterium; assembly: GCA_020437045.1. Classification (GTDB taxonomy): domain Bacteria; phylum Bacteroidota; class Bacteroidia; order Chitinophagales; family Saprospiraceae; genus JABDMH01. Next base: position 8,741 of record JAGQWV010000072.1, read on the forward strand.
AGAATTTGATGCTACAAAAAAAGAATTAGCCACATTGGCAAGCTCAGATCAGGCCTATGATCTATTTGGAAGCGACCAATTAAGTACACAAGGTCCAATACCTGGTTTGGGTACCCTGAGAGGTGGAGCAACTTTTAACTTTTCGAATGGTAATTTTGAAATATTGATACCAAATGGAGCCGACGTAAGTCTTATCGCACATGAGTTGAAACATGCATACCAGTTTGAAACAGGTCAATATAGTGTTGGGCCAAGAATTCCTGGTGAAAAACTTTATTGGAACTTCCTCTATGACAAACATGATGAAGTTAGTGGATATCAAAGGGGATCGATTTTTGGTGGCCAATCATACAATTTAGACAATTTACCCAAAGAATATGAACACGTGGCAACTGGACCAGTGGATATCTCCACCCATCCCATTGGCAAGGGAATGCTCAATATGCCATCAAATTCACAACTGAAGGGTTATCAGCAATTAGCAAATTCAACTGGACATGCATTTCGAGTCAATGGTAAAACTTACTATAAAAAGAGATGAGATGAAAACATCAGATATTTTAGTTTTTTTAGTAGTCTTCTCAGCCTGCACATTTAGATTTGACAAAACAGAAAGTACTTTCAGTAGTACTTGCATACTATATGGTTCGCCAGATCTAGTTATTACATTATATTCAAATGGTAGATTTGAATATAAAATGCCCTATGTTGAAGATATAAATGGTAGCTGGACTCAAATTAAAGATACGTTAGTTTTAACCTCAGAAAGATTCTCAGCTGTCAACCCTAGTGAAGCTAAACCTGCAAATATTTATAATAAGTACACTGACTTAGAAGGTGATAAAGATCAGTTTTTAATAAAAGGTAAAAAACTGTATGCCATTAACAAAAATGGGGTCAGTAAAAAATGCGAGCTGACAAAAGTGAAGATTAGATAGGAGTGTACGATACTAATTTTCTTCGCAAAGCGAAGCTCTAGGAGAAGATTGAATTCTTAATCATTTTTTCTCCTTCAAATACTTGTACAAAGTAGGTTTTGATATCCCTGCCATTTTGCAAATCTCATCAATTGGGTGATCGCCACTATCATAGAGTTCTTTAATCCTACTCACTTTATCTTGAGTTAATTTCTTCGGTCTTCCTCCGAACCTACCGCGTGCACGTGCTGCATTGAGACCAGCTCTGGTCCTCTCTCTGATCAGATTACGTTCAAATTCTGAAAGGGCTCCGAAAATATGAAACACCAGTTTGCCTGATGGGGTAGAGGTATCTATAGCTTCCTGGAGACTTTTAAAACCGACATTCTGTGCCTCCAACTCAGAAATCCACTCAATCAAATTCTTTAAGGATCTCGCTAGTCTATCCAAACGCCAGACCACCAACATATCACCGGAGCGCAGTTGCTCTCTTAATTTTTTTAGTTCCGGACGTTCGGCGACAGTTCCACTGACTTTATCAATAAAGATTTTCTCACAGCCAGCTTGTTTTAGGGCATCGATCTGAAGATCTGGATTCTGTTCGATCGTACTTACGCGGGCATATCCTATTAACATAAATCAAATATGCAAAAAGTAAAGAAACTTATTATAAGTATACGATAATTTACTATGATTTATTTACTGAGTTTATTACCTTTATTATGGTCTAAATCGAAGGATTTTTGTGAGGTGAGATTAGCGTTAAGAAAAGGGCCATTTTCTTTACTCTACACCGGTATCATAAAACGGCGGAATTGACGGTTTACGTGACTTTGATTCATGTAACCAGTTTATGTAACCAAAATCAAGATGAATCAGCCGGTGATTGGGGTGGGAGGGAAGTGTAACAAAAAACGGCCGTTTAAAGTGACCTACCTAATCAAGGTGATGCTTCCGGTCTCCTGTTTTGTTTTTCCATTCGTGCTTCTTAGAAGAACCTGATAGATGTACACTCCCGGTTCTGCTTTCCGGTTTCCCATTTGTCCATTCCATTGAAAATCCGGTCCATGATCGGAATAGACCTTGTCTCCCCACCGGTTGTATATTTGTAAGGTGATCACTTCATGATTGGGTGCGTAGATTTCAAATTGATCGTTATTGTTATCTCCATTTGGGGAAAAGGCATTGGGGATATATATTTCATCGTCCAGATAGTTCACCTGAAATTGCAATATGTTTTCACAAGCACTGCTATCCATTAATTTAAAATTATAGGAAAAGTAATAGACACCCTCTTCGGCATTTTCATATAATATGTCGGAGCAGCCGTCACAGATATTGGTGAATTCATTAAACCAGTAAAAATCTTTAAGCAGGTTCGTATCTGCAGCGGCACTCAAGAAAAGGGGATCACCCGAAGTGATAAAGGTATCTCTGTTGGTAATCATGATCTCAGGAATGTCAAAAAGTTCAACTTTTTGAATACCACCATGGCAACCGCTCGAATCTAAAATTTCGTATCGGTAGACACCGGGTGATAGATCTGGAATCTGAAAACCCGGAAATATATCACCTTCCCAGATGAGTTCGTATGGAGCTGTACCTCCGGATATGTTCGAAAAATCCAGAGTATAAACAGCGGTTTCGCAATCCACTTGTATTTTTGGCCTAGACACCGGTAGCGATATGTTCGATGCCACTTCAATCGTATCTCGATATTCACAACCTTTTGCATCCGTGATTAAAAGGGGATATACACCGGGAGAGATACCCATGATTTGTAAATTACTATCAAATTGTTCTCCGGTGAGATCAACGGTATAGGGACCTTGCCCTCCCGTAATTTTTTCCAGGAGAATATTTCCTATACCCGTGCAGCCGGCCAGCCGGGTACTTATTGTTACTTCCTCTATGTCGCCAATAGGGGTAGTAAATTCGATTTTCTTACTACATACCCCATAGCTGACCTCTACCGAATAGGTACCATGTCGAACATTTTCTACGAAAGGCAGTCCATCAAAACGATCGATACTCCAATCGTAGGTATATTGATTGACCGTATCCTGGCTAATGAGATAAATACTGGTCGTGTTGGTTTCGCAGGTTGCATCCACGATGGAGTCCGTCAATTGAAACACGCAAGAATTATCCTCGATAAAAAAGGCATAGCGTTGACTGCAGCCCCAGCCGTCCGTGATGTCGAGATAGTTAAATCCGGCAGGAAGATTATCAACGGATGAGGTAGTATCCCCATTGCTCCAAAGCAGGGTATAAGGTCCTTTGGATCCTATGCTGAGACTAAACGTAGCTAAGTTTCCATCGATCGTTACTTCCGGGACAAATTCAGACGCTTGATGCAAAATGACGTCCATCGAATCGATGCAGCGGTCATTGCCTTCTTCTTTTACATAGAGTGTATAGGGAGTATTCGGTATGAGCACTACATTCGAATCCCGGTGAAAGGCAATACCATCCAGGGAATACAACAGATTGCTTCCGGTGGCCTGTATTTCCACGCGACCGTCACCACAGAATCCAACACTGTCAGGGCTGATACCCAACACCTTGGGTACTTCCGGTAGTGGTGGAGAATCCCATGACTGATGGGTCACACATTGCGGGCTTGCCTTAGGACGGATGGCCAGGTTATAGGTACCATCAACTAATCCGGTAAATTTCCACGAGTCCTGCCAGGTAAAACCGCTATCGATAGAATATTCGTACACATTTGAATCAACCGGACTAGCATCTATATGCCACTCCAAATAGATCTCCGCCACTTGGCCCTGACATAAAGTGTCGGGTAGGCGACGCCACCAGGCGGCTACAAATGAGGGTTCCGAATAGGGGGTGATTTCGATGGGTTCTGGCCACAAGA
>JAGQWV010000073.1 GCA_020437045.1 Saprospiraceae bacterium
TCCAACCAATAAATTATGTTGCATTCCGTCATTATTACTAAAAATGATTTTTACCTTTTCACCAGTGAAGACTTCAAATACTTCTTTATCGTATTTCATTTGGTCTTTAAGCGTTTTTATTTCTACAACCCGATCAAATTTCTCTTCAATCTTTTCCGGTAGATTTTTGCTCAATTGCTTTGCATAAGGGCCATAATATTTGAGGAATAAATCGATGATATCCATACCTTCTGCAAATACTTCAAGATCAGGTCGAAATTTTTCTTCGATCATATATTTCCAAACACCGGCAATGTTAATTTCCTCCTCTCCAATTATTATTTTTAATTGTTCTTTTTCCCCGTAAATACCACCTCTACCCCCACTATCGGCTATTTTGAGGGTGATTTGATTTTTACCCTTTCGCAATATTTTTGCCGGAATGCGGTAGTTCCTTTCATCATTCCATTTTCTGGTCATTCCACCCACCCGAACGCCATTGACGTACGTATCATCTGTGTCATCGATAGGTCCTAAACTCAAGACCCCCGATCGTCCAGCCAATTTTTCCGGTAAATTAAATTCTGTCCTCACCCAAACAATGCCATCAAAGTCATGCAACTCTCGCGCTGAGGTTTTGGACCATCTCATGGGTGTCTCTAAATTTTTCCAATCCGATGTATTTATCTCATCAGGTGAGTAATCGATTTTCTCTTTCTGATCCTGATATCCTTCAGCGATTCTTTTCTGATCCATCTCATGCAGGGCCCTGGTAAATGAATCTTTATGTTTGACACTGCCAGTGTAGACTGCTCTAGCCAGCCATTCATCATCAAGTATTTTGGCATCGGTAGCCAAATTATAAAGTACTTTGCCTACCTGGTCACTATCATCTTGGTCAATCAATTTTAAAATGGCACTCAGCCGAACTCCAGCGTCCCGATCATTGTAGAGGTTCTTGTCCAGGATAAATTGCAAGGTTTCCGATGAGTTATCCATGATGCGTATGGCATTTTTTCTTACGGAAGCAGAAGGATGAGAGAGGGCTTTTTCCAAAGCGCCTTTTACTTTCGCATCGTCTAGCAAATCAAGACCTTTCAAAGTCCAAAGCGCATGTATAGCACCAGGACTTAGATCTAGCGCATCCATTCGGGGATCTTCAATCATGGCAATCAGTTGGTCTTTTGCCGCTGTGTATTGATTTTCTACCAAAAGACGTTGAGCGTGCAACCTCCAAAAGAGATTTTCATTTCGCAGGGCAGCAACACAGTTGTCCATCTTATCAGGGCCTAGATCGGGATATTTCTGTTCTTCTGCGCCGTCATAGACCAATCGATAAATACGGCCATGTGATTTATCCCGTAGTGGATTCACATGAGCATTTCCCGTTCCGTTTTCAAATCCGGGTGGTGTAGGATTATGCTGGATTATAAAATTATACCAATCCAGTATCCATACCGCCCCATCAGGCCCTACTTCAGCATGCACGGGACTTACCCACTCATCAGAACCAGCCATGAGATTCCAGCCATCTTTTTCGCTATATCCGGCCCCCTGCGGTTCGATAATGGCCCGATGCAATAGGTGTCCTGTCGGTTCACAGACCAGGGCAATTCGGTTCCAGTACTCCCTGGGAAAATTTCGGGCAGTATATAGATGATGCCCAGCTGCAGCGGTAAACCCTCCAAAAACATCCACTTGTCTAACCTTGTCGGTATTTGGGTGAAATGCATAATGGCCGTCGATTTTCTTCACGCTTTTAATTTTCAATCCTTCTACATCTCTGAAATAACGATCTGCAATACCCAGAAAGGCACTATGCGTATTATTGGCGGTTGAAATCAAAACGTCGAAATCTTCGGTAAATCCAAGGCCCCAGGTATTGTTGGAGGTAGCCCCCATAAATTCCAGGAATCCACCATCCGGATCAAATCGATATGCACCCTGTCTGAATTTATGCTCCTCCTGCCCCACTTTCCCCTCAAACGAAGAATATCCAACCACTCCCCATATCTTATTATCAAAACCGTACTGAAGATTGGAAGGTCCGGCATGGGTATCAAACGTACCCCATCCAGTCATTAATACCTTTTTTTCATCAGCGACATCATCGCCATCGGTATCTTTCAAAAACAAAAAATGAGGTGCCTGGGAAACAATGACTCCTCCATTACTGAAGACCATGCTGGTCGGCACACTCAGATGATCAGCAAAAACAGTAAACTTGTCAGCAACCCCATCTCCATCAGTATCTTCAAGGATTTTAATGCGATCATGACCTTGTCCTTCAACGGTATCTATTTCATTTGGATAGTCTTTAGTCTCGAGGAGCCACATTCTCCCCCGTTCATCCCATGCCGCACTGATGGGTTTAAAAATATCCGGTTCAGAGGCAAATAGTTTTAAGGAAAATCCCGGAGGTATTTGTATCCGTTTTTGAGATGCTTCGGCAGTCAGTGGTGCCTGAAGCATCGGAGGAGGATTTCTTTGCTCATAGTTTGGAATTTTTGCTTCTGAATACTCTAATTCAGGGAGGTTCAGGTTAGCCAAAGCTTCCGCTTTCCGTTCACCAAGAGCCCAACGCAAACCTTGCTCTAATAAATGAATAAACTCAGGTTTTGACCAGGTCCTTTCATCATGACCCAGGGCGGTATAAAATACCCGGCCCTTCCCATACGCTTTCACCCAGGTATATGGTTCTTTTTCTTCACCATCCTGTCTTTCCATCAGCACCACGATATCTCGCGCCAACTTGGTATGGACATAAGTCTCATCCCAACTAGTAAATTCTTCAACCCCTTGCATGGCAGGATGTGTCGCATCGACAATCTTCGCCTGGAAGGTAGCTGTATCATGCGAGGCAAATTGACCACCGATCAAATCAACTACTTTTTCTGAGTTACGAAAGCAATAACTTGCAGAATGAATGGGGATAAAAGCACCGCCCTCTTTGACAAAAGTGAGCAGGGCTTTTGCCTGATCTTCCGAAATTTCATCATGATTGGCATACAACATTAATGCATCGTAGTTGCGAAGGATATCTTGCCGAAGATCGCCTGGGCTGGATGTATAGGTAAAATATATTCCTTTGGGTGCTAATGCCGCCTGCAAGATGGGCAGATATGCCTTTGCATTATGGTGATCACTATCATGTCCCAGAAAGAGAACACGCATCGGACGAGGGTCAAGCTTCGACATTTCTGCATCACCACAATTTATTAGTAACAGTAAAATTAAAAGAGGTAAAATTCTTGGCATCATCATTTTAATCGAAATAATGTTCTTGGAAATATACAAATAAGCGAAGAATCTTCCATTCTGACTCACAAGTTCCAATTCCAGCGCCAAACGATAACAGCATCATCGGGATCGCAACGTCATACGAGGCAGGGAAGATTAACCATTTTTATTATTTTGTTGGCAATAATACGAATACCGTGAATACAAATATCTCAGAGAATCCCGAAGCACTAGGGATTGCAGCCGCCAAGAAGGCTATTACCCTAATAAACGACTCGATCAATCAGAATGGTGTTGCCAATATTATTTTGGCTACGGGAGCCAGTCAGTTTGAAGTTTTGAATAACCTCGTCACCGCCGACATTCCCTGGGAGAAGGTGACCATGTTTCATTTAGACGAATATATTGGGATGTCTCTAGATCATCCTGCCAGTTTCCGCAAATATCTAACCGACCGTTTTCTAAAAAAAATTGCCTATCGATGCGATTATCATCTGATTGATGGAGAGAATCCAGATCCTCAGTCGGAATGCGATCGTGTTTCCGCCATCATAGAAAAACACCCCATCGATGTCGCCTTGATTGGTATAGGAGAAAATGGCCACCTGGCTTTCAATGATCCGCCAGCTGATTTCGATACTACCGATCCATATATAGTGGTTCAACTGGATACTGCCTGTCGTCAACAACAATTTGGTGAAGGATGGTTTGATACTTTTGAAGTCGTCCCTACGACTGCAATATCCATGAGTATTCAGCAGATCTTGAAAAGTAAAAATCTGATTGTTTCTGTACCGGATGAGCGAAAAGCAGAAGCCGTCAAGAATGCAGTTCAGGGAGAATTAACCAATATGTGTCCTGCTTCGATTTTAAGAAATCACCCCAGCTGCTATCTATTTCTTGACAAAGCTTCGGCTTCAAAATTGTAGAAATGCAGACTATTGACATTGTAGTAATTATAGTTTATTTTGTTGGAATCACTGCTTATGGTATCTGGATTTCACGAAATATGAAATCCAGTGATACTTATTTTC
>JAGQWV010000074.1 GCA_020437045.1 Saprospiraceae bacterium
CCATCAATTTGACTTGTTCCTTGTTAAGGTCCGTATTTAGATTTAACTTTGCATTTTATTTCAATTTCGTTCCATGAGTGATCAAATAAAGCACGAGTGTGGTATAGCACTTATCCGTTTATTACAACCTCTTGAATATTTCGAACAAAAGTATGGTTCACCACTTTATGGCCTCAAAAAGATGCAGCTCATACTTCAAAAGATGCGCAATCGGGGTCAGGATGGTGCAGGGATAGCAACCATTAAGTTAGATCCCAAACCAGGTACACGCTATATCAGTCGAAAAAGAAATAATAGCCAGCAGTCACTCCGCGACCTTTTCATCGATGTTTCTCAGTACTTTAAGGATGTACCCTCAGAGCACTTGCATGATGCCCAATGGATGAAGGATAATAAACCTTTTACTGGCGAACTGTTGCTGGGACACCTCCGTTATGGTACGCATGGAGCCAATAGTATTGAAACCTGTCACCCATTCTTACGGCAGAACAACTGGATCAACAGAAATCTGGTACTCGCCGGAAATTTTAACCTGACCAATGTAGACGAACTATTTGAGGAGCTGTTAGATCTGGGACAATACCCCAAGGAAGTTTCCGATACCGTTACGATTCTGGAAAAAATCGGACATTTTCTTGATGATGAAGTACAGAGATTATTCACCTGGTTTAAACTTGATGGATATAGCAACCGGGAAATCAACGATTTGATTGAAGAACATCTTGATCTTCAAAGGTTACTAACCCGCGCTTCCAAGAAATTTGATGGCGGATATGTCATGAGCGGTCTGATTGGTCATGGTGATGCATTTATGATGCGTGATCCAAATGGAATCCGACCGGCTTTTTATTATCATGACAATGAAATTTTAGTAGCTGCCTCCGAAAGACCAGCCATCCAGACCGCATTTAAAGTGCGTTTAAAATATGTGAAGGAATTACAGCCAGGGCATGCGCTTATCGTTAAGAAAGATGGGCGTATCAGTGAAGTACCCTTTACCGAACCCAAGGAAAATAAAGCATGTTCTTTCGAGCGAATATATTTCAGCCGAGGTTCCGATAAAGACATTTATCTCGAACGTAAAAGCCTCGGAGAACAACTCACGGATCAGGTACTGGAAGCGATTGATTATGATTTTGACAAGACCGTTTTTTCTTATGTCCCCAATACGGCTGAGACAGCCTTCTTTGGTCTCATGGAAGGGGTAGAGAAGAAGCTTAATAATATTAAAAAGGATAAAATTTTAAACCTGGGTGCTGATGCGGCTCCTGAAGCTATTGAAGAGATCCTTTCTATAAAAGCACGGTTTGAAAAAATTGTGGTGAAAGATGCCAAGATGCGCACGTTTATTGCCGACAGCGAGGAAAGAGGGGAAATGGTGTCGCACGTCTATGATGTCACTTACGGCATCGTTCGCAATAATGTTGACACCTTGGTTTTGGTGGATGATAGTATCGTGCGCGGCACGACCCTACGGGATAGTATTATCACCATGGTAGACAGATTACACCCTCGTAGAATCGTATTTGTATCTTCTGCTCCTCAGATACGATACCCGGACTGTTATGGAATTGATATGTCTGTCATGGGTAATTTTGTAGCATTTGAAGCTATGGTTGCTTTGATCAAAGAACGTGGCTTGACCGACTTACTGACAGAAGTTTATGAACTATGTAAAGTCGAATTAGAGAAAGATGATGCTGATATAGAGAATAAAGTGAAAATACTTTACGACCAATTTAGCTATGAAGAAGTTTCTGAAAAAATATCGGAGATATTAACGCCACCAGCTATCGATGCAGAAGTAAAAATCATTTTCCAGACACTGGAAGGACTGCATCGGGCGGTACCAAATCATCCAGGTGACTGGTACTTCAGTGGTGACTTCCCTACTAAAGGCGGTCAAAAAGTTGTCAATAAGGCCTTTATCAATTATATGGAGAAGAAGATGGTACGCGCCTATTTCTAAAATTAAATTCAAATTAGAATGCATCACGGTGTCGAGAATCTTACCAACTAAATAATAGGTAAGACTATGTCTTCTGTTTCACTTTTTCAGCGAATAATTTAATACCCATTCCAACTTTTCCGCAGAATGTCCGTCTATCTATAAAAACGAAGACTGATTCAAATTTGCAAAACCAGTTAGTAGCCCGTTGTGTAAAAGGAGATCGTAAAGCACAATATGAATTGTACCAACAATTCGTGACTCCGCTTTACCATGCAGTGATACGGTTGGTTCCTAACCAGGCCGAAGCTGAAGATATCGTGCAAGATGCATTTATCAGCATCTTTAAAAATATACATCGATATCGATCGGAGAGTAGTCTATATACCTGGATGCGAAGAGTGGCCGTCAATAAAGCCATTGATGAAATCAGAAAGAAAAAAATAAAATGGACAACGGAATATGACGAGCGAGAATTTTTGGAAATACCGGAGATCGAAAGCTCTTTAGAGGATGAGTTGATTAAGGAATTACATTTTGAAATTAAAAAATTGCCAGATGGCTGCCGTCAGATATTATCTCTATTTCTCTTTGAAGGTTATAAACATTCTGAGATTGCCACTCAATTAAATATTTCCGAGTCAACCTCTAAAACGCAATATGCCAGAGCCAAAAACCTATTGTCTAAAGCATTTATTAAAAATAAACTTCATGAGTGAAAAACTGGAAAAATTAGCCAGGAACAATCAAGATAAGTTTGACCAAATCGAACCGGTAGATAGTGACAAGATATGGATGGGAATAAATCAATATCTGGATCATCACCCACGACAAAATATAATCAATATCTGGTTTGTTGTCGCGGCTGCCATTATCGTTCTTCTAGCCATGAGCACCATTTATCTTTCTATCAGAGTCGAACAACAGGGAGCCCTGAATAGTGAAGAGTTTCTCTCCCAAATATATCCTGAATTCTCCGATGAATTTAAAGACCTAAACCAGCAGGTAAGTGCCCGTAAGGCGGCGATTTCTTTTGACACCATTCACTCCGAGGAATTTCCCGATCTATTTCGCGAAATGAAAATTTTAGACACAAATTATCACAGTGCTATCGATGATTTGAAAAATATTGGTAAAGAAGATGCCATACTTCGGGTTTTAATCAGATATCATCAACGCCAGATCGATCTATTGGAGAGACTTTCCAATGAAATTGAAAAAAAGAAAATGTACCATGAAAAAAACAATTTACACATTCTTTATTAGTACCATTCTCATACACATTAATTTCTTTACTGCTTTTGCTCAGGTTCAAAAGGAAAAAGATTATTCTCGCAACTTTGAAAAAAATGGTATTGAAAAGTTAATTATTATACACCAGCGAGGTCCGCTTTTGTTACAAAAAAGTACCGATGGTATGATTCACCTGGATCTGCATGTAAGAATCACCGGTAGAAACGAAGAGGACATAAACACTCTTTTTCAATCGATTAATCTCGACGACACTAAGAATGGAAATGAATTAAAAATTACCTCTTCTACCAATATCGAAAGCTGGAATCAGATTTTGCATAAGACAAAAATCAAACTCAAATCAGGAGCACTCCTGACCGATATAAAAGACATGGAAATGATCATGACCGTTCAGGCTCCCGATCTCAATCTGATATCTTTGGAAAATAAATACGAGCAGATAGAAGTTGGGACGGATCTGGCCGGATCTCTCGAGATCAATTTATATAGTGGCGAATTATATGCCGGAAATATTGGAGGTGACCTTATATTAAATACCAAATATTCAAATCTCAATTTTGGAAAAATCACCAATGGACATTTTGATCTCTATGAGAGTAAAGTCAGTGGAAAATCTGCTGGTGATCTTCGAATTCAGTCAAAATACTCGACATTAAAACTGGATGGATGCCATAAGATGATGGTAGAATCCTATGAGGATAAATATACGGTCGGAAATATTGAAGAGACTCTCGCTATTGACGACAAATATTCTCATTTTCATTTGGAAGATTTTGGTGATGCACAACTAGAGATGTACGAAACCGTTTTTGAATCAGTCCGTGGAAAAAATGTGACCATGGACTGTAAGTATGGCAGTTTCAAAGCGGAGTCATTAAATGAATTACAACTATCAGAAAGTTACGAGACAGATTTTACCATAGGAAAACTGAATACTGTGGTGGCTCAAAATGATAAATATGGCTCTTTTGAAATTAACCACTTGACTGAATCTTTCAGTATCAATGGCTATGAATCTTCCGTAAATGTAAATCAAGTTTCGACCAATTTTAAACTATTAAATATTGACAGCAAATATGATCGCATGCAATTTGGATTTCCTCCTGATCTGCATTATTCTCTAGATCTGGAAATGAAATATGGGAAAATCACACTTCATGAAGAAGGGTTCGCAAACATGAATCGGGAGGAGAAGGGTGAGCAGCTAAAGATCAAGGCTGGATTAGATGATCCAACCCGAAAAGCGAAAGTGGTAATCCGGTCGTACGAGACTGATTTTATTTTGCAATGACGTCAGGTCGGTTACTCACCAAAGTACCGATTTGATCGCCATTGATGATATTGACCAGGTTGCCTTTTTTAATTACGTCAAAAACCACAATTGGTAAGTCATTCTCTTTACAGAGGGTAAACGCTGTCATATCCATGACTTTTAGCCCCATGGATATAACTTCGTCAAAACTTAAATTTTTGTATTTAATGGCGTCCGGATATTGCTCGGGATCTGCACTATAGATACCATCAACTCGCGTTCCTTTAAGAATTACATCCGCACAGACCTCATTTGCTCTCAAGGCAGCCGCAGAATCTGTGGTAAAATACGGGCTGCCAGTACCGGCGGCGAAGATTAAAACTCTACCTTTTTCGAGATGCCGAATGGCTCGTCGTCTTATATAGGGCTCTGCAACTTCTTTCATTTCGATAGCCGAAATCAAGCGGGTAAAGACGCCTAATTCTTCCAAAGCGCTCTGCAGTGCCATTCCATTGATTACTGTAGCCATCATGCCCATGTAGTCTCCCTGTACCCGCTCGATTCCGGATTCATGTGCCTGGAGTCCTCTAAAAATATTTCCACCACCGATCACCACCGCCACTTCAGCTCCCTGGCTTCTCACCTCTTTAATTTGTTCGGCATAGTGAAGCAACATCTGAGGTTGGATACCAAAAGCCTGATCACCCATTAATGATTCACCAGACAATTTTAGAAGAACACGTTTATACTTTAAAGACATGATATACAGTATTAAAAAAAGAGCGAACCAAAATTGATTCGCTCTCTAATTTTTATTTATCCCAAGGCAACGTGCCGGAATTCTGTTACGGTTAGATCACCATCCATCTTCTTTAGATATTGATCTACTGTCATGGCGTTGTCTTTCACAAAAGATTGATTGAGAAGCGTCTGCTCTTTGAAAAATTTTGTCAGCTTTCCCAGAGCGATTTTTTCCAACATGGCTTCGGGCTTGCCTTCTAATCGAGCTTGTTCTTTTCCAATTTCGATTTCTTTTTCGACAATAGTGGAATCAACCCCGTCTTTATCGACTGCGACAGGCTTCATAGCCGCTACCTGCATAGCGACATCTTTGCCCGCATCAACAAAGTCGCTGCCAGCTTTGTTTAGTCCAACAATAACTCCTGCCTTGTATCCCATGTGGATATAAGGAACGACTAATGGAGCCTCCAACTTCTCATAAGATGCCAGCTCAATCTTTTCTCCAATTTTTCCGACTTGTTCAATCACTTTTTCACCAATGGTAATCCCATCGATTTTTTGTTCCAACAAGCCTTCTGTGCTATCTGGAAAAGTGTCTAAAGCTATCTGAGCTATCTCTTTGGTCAGGTTAATGAAGTCTTCATTTTTTGCCACGAAGTCGGTTTCACAACTTAACTTAACGATGACTCCTTTTGTTTGATCATCAGAAACCAATGCGTAAACTACTCCTTCCTTTGCTTCACGTTCTGCCCGTTTCAAAGATAGTTTCTGACCTTTTTTTCGAAGTATTTCGATAGCTTTCTCAAAATCACCATCTGCTTCGGCAAGGGCCTTTTTACAGTCCATCATGCCCGCTCCGGTCTGATCGCGCAGTTTTTTCACATCTGCGGCTGAAATATTACTCATTCGTAGATTAAGTTTTTAATTTAAAAAAAGTGCTGATGCCTAGGCTTTTGCACTACTTTCCACTTCTTCTTTCGATTTTCTTCTTTCTTCCAAACCTTCCCGGATACATTCGGTAACGTATTTGGTAATAATACGAATCGATTTAGAAGCATCGTCATTGGCCGGAATCGGAAAATCAACCAAATTAGGATCGGAATTGGTATCCACCATTCCAAATGTCTTTAATCCTAACCGTTGAGCTTCTGCCAGGGCAAGGTGCTCGTGCATGATATCAACCAAAAAGACTGCGTGTGGCAGTCGATTAAGACCAGCAATACCACCCAGTACTTTCTCCAATTTATCCCGCTCACGGGTCAGGGTAAGTCTCTCCTTCTTGGTAACACTGGTAAGTGTTCCATCTGCCAACATCCGGTCAATGTTGTTCATCTTCTTGACGGATCGACGGATGGTGGAGAAATTAGTCATCATACCACCCAACCATCGTTCTGTCACATAGGGCATTCCTACCGAATTAGCAGCAGATTGGATGATGTCTTTAGATTGCTTCTTAGTGGCCACAAACATGATCTTACGACCCGATTTTGCCAGTTGTTTCATTGCCCTTCCCGCTCTCTCCAGGCACTCTGATGTTCTATTCAGGTCAATGATGTGAATTCCCTTTCGCTCCATAAAAATGTAGGGTTGCATTTTGGGATTCCACTTTCTTTTTAAATGACCGAAGTGTACTCCGGCATCTAATAATTCATTATAGGTCGGTTTATCCATTGGATTCTTGACTTTACTAATTTTTTTCGAATAAGGTTATCGCTTACTAAACTGGAAGCTCTTACGTGCTTTAGGTTTACCGTATTTCTTACGTTCAACCACCCTCGCATCGCGAGTAAGGAATTTCAATTCTTTCAAAGGCTTTCGGTTGTCCTCGCTGATTTTTACCAAAACACGGGAGATACCCATCCGAACTGCTTCTGCCTGTCCTTTAAATCCTCCACCAGCTACGTTCACATTCCAATCATATACATTATCACCCTGGATCAAGGTGAATGGAGCCAGCACTTTGTCTTGTACATGTGCTTGAGGGAAATAATCCTTCAATTCTTTGCCATTGATAAATATGGCACCCTTGCCACTGGTAGCGTAAACCCGGGCAACAGCACCTTTTCTCCGGCCAACAGCATTTACTATTTCCATATCTCTTAAAATTTAAAGGTTTCAGGTTTTTGTGCCTGATGCGGATGCTCAGCACCAGCATAAACAAATAGTTTTTTAATCATTTTTCTTCCAAGTTTATTCTTGGGTAACATGCCTCGGACTGCTTTTTCAATAAGCTGATCAGGTTTCTTGCTCATTAAGTCAGCGGCTACGATACTGCGCTGTCCACCTGGAAATCCAGTATGATACAGATAGGTCTTTTGCGCCAATTTCTTTCCTGTAAATCTGATTTTTTCAGCATTTACAACGATGACGTGGTCACCACAATCCACGTGTGGTGTATACGAAGGCTTGTGCTTTCCCTTGAGCACATGGGCTATCTTCGAACAGATCCGTCCCACGGTCTCGCCGTCAGCATCTACGATGTACCACTTTCGTTCAACATCTTCCTTCCGGGTTGATTTTGTTTTATAACTTAAGGTATCCACTTTAATCTATTTTTAGCTTAAATCCACTTTTTATAAAAGTGCGTGCAAATGTAGACTTCTTTCCTGCAAATTCCAAAGGATTTTCGAAAAAAAGTGCAATGTTATTTTCATAACCCTCTGAAAAACAGTTGAAATTTCGCACTAAAGAAGAAAAGGGGGCCCAATTTGAGCCTCCCCTTCTTAAGATAATAACCGCAAATGTTTCTTTATTACTCAGAATCTCCGACCAATTACCGGCAGAATTGATGCATTAGTTGTTTGGCTTCAGCAGATCCCAATATCTTTGCTTTCTTGAGATCACTGCATCCGGAATCTATATCTGTTGCATTGATTTTTGCTTTCGCCCGCATCAAATAAGCATTTTCAAGACCACTATTGACAGCAATCAACTGATCAAAGTCTTTAATAGACATCTCCCAATTACCAGATTCAAAATAAAGATTACCGCGATTGAACAGTGCATTTTGGTTTTCCGGATCTCTTCCTATAACTTCCGTATAATCGATAATAGCTTCTTTAATCTGACCTGTACTTTGATTAGAAAATCCCCTGAGGAGATGTGCTTCGATCGACTCAGGATGAATCTTTAACACATTGGCTAAGCATTCATTTGCCTCCCGGTATTCCTCCCTAATGTTGTGCAATCTTGCTTTAGTCAATAATGCCTCTACATCATCTGGATAAGTCCGTAAATACTGAGCAAGATCAGATTGTGCCTCTTTGTAACTTTGTAACTCCAGATTAGCAAGCGCCCGGTTCTTGTAAACATTTTGATCACATCCGAGTTGTACTGCTTTATCAAAATCTTCGATAGCCTTGTGGTACTGAAGCAGGTTTAAATTTGCCAATCCTCTACCCAGATAAGCCTCGGAATGATCTGGCTGGAAAATAATCGCCTGCTGATACGTGAGAATTGCCTCGGAAAATAGCTCGAGACGCATTTCTGTATTGCCTTTATTTATATATACGTCTTGATGCTGGGGATTGATCCGGATTTGCTGATTATAGTCATTGAGTGCAAGCACTGGCTCATTTCGTTGAGCATAGCAAAATCCCCGGCAAAAATAGGCCTCTGTATGTGTTGACTTGTATTTTATCACATTTGAAAAATCTGCTATCGCTTGATCATAAATCTGCTGTTTCATAAAAGTTACACCTCGATTAAACAAAGCATCCACCTGGAAGTGATCGTCGGCAAGTACAAGGTCAAAGTCTATGCGTGCCTTTTTGTAGTCTTGCAGTTTGAGCCAACAAAACCCCCGGTATAGGTGTGCCTTCTTATGCTTGGGAATCGTCTCGATCACCACATTATAATCGGAAATTGCCGATTCATATCTACTGAGATTTAACTTGGCCACGGCTCGGTTATAATAAGCCGTGGTAAAGCCAGGCCGGGCATCGATAGCCTTGCTATAAGCATCTACAGCTTCAGAAAATTGGTGATTCTGAAAAAAAGCTAAACCCTGACTGAAATATTCATCGGCAGGATCACCTCTATCTGCAGACAATGCAGCAGTACAATAAACAATAATGGCCAGGCATAGGGGAATGGCCTTAGCAAATCTCATGGTCGTCATTTTTTAAGATGAGCGATGTGTTTTCCACACCAAATACGGTGCCAGAAAATTTAACTTAACAATATAAATGCTAGTTGAAAAATAGCTTTGACCGGCCAATACATCTGACTATTTGACAATGTCAGTGGTTAAATGGAAAAACGGAAGAACACCATATATATTATAGATGTATTATAGTTATGTGCCGGCAATGAAAAAATACCGGATATCTGTCTCGTAATGGAAAGCCTAATGGATAATCCCGGTTGAAGTTGAGTCTTATTCACATGATCTGCAACAATAGCCATAAATTTGTAGTTTAGCCATGGTGCATAAATTGCGAAGTGACAAAACAAGAAACAGGAACAGCCCAACGTAAGAAAGATCACATCAATCTTGCTTTTGATGCAAAAGTAGGAAGGGACCAAGTAGACGACCGCTTCTACTATGAGCCCATGTTACATGCCCACCCTCATGAAGAGATACTCGATAAAAGTTTTCTCGGTAAAACCTTGCAAACTCCTATTTGGATCTCCAGCATGACTGGTGGCACAGAAAAAGGCCAGGTTATTAATGAAAACCTTGCCCGTGCTTGTCGTGATTTTGGAATGGGTATGGGTCTTGGATCGTGCCGATCACTATTGTATAGTGATGAGCACC
>JAGQWV010000075.1 GCA_020437045.1 Saprospiraceae bacterium
AGACTATCGAACGGGCATAGATACCCTGTCCAAAAGGAGATGGGTGCAAATCTTTAAAATCATCTTTCCAGGTGAATTCTCCATTTAGAATACGATCATTAACTTCTTTGGCCAAATTGATGGAGGTGATATTATAATGGTTGGCCACCTTTTCGTGTTGGAGAATTACTTCAGGAGTTTTACCCTGATTATAAGTCGCCATTTTTTCGGGATCTACAAAATGCATCATAATGATATCCATTTTAGGATTCGTATGTAAAGCATGCCGAACGATGCCCTCCATACCCCTGATTTGCGCTTCCGGTGAACGTCCATTGGTTGCATCATTCACGGCTGCTTCCACAAACAGCAAGTCGATTGGTCCTTTAGAAAAAACATCTCTCTGGGCTCTGAATGCTCCCGGAACCGATCCCATGGAAGGAATACCAGCGTTAATGAAATGGAAATCAACCTGGGGAAAGCGAGCTTGCAAATAAGTCATCGTTGAATCTCTCCAACCACCATTATACGTGATAGATCCGCCTAAAAAAGCAACGGTAATTTTTTTTCCCGAGCCCAGACGTTCTTTAAAATTTTCCAGGTCTTGGCGAAAATAAACCGTACGTTTTGTCTCAGTCGTCAGATCGTCGGTCAGTAATTCCGGGTTTGTGTTTTCAAGTATAAATCGCACGATTGCCTTGGGGTTTTTCAGACTATGGGGATGATGATCTACTCCTTCTTTTTCAATGAGTTTGAATGCAGCATGGTGGGCCAGGAAAATTTTTTCCACCGGATAGGTATTCTCGTCGATTGGAACCACTTGATCAGCGGAACCGCAAACATGCAAGACCGGTATTTTTGCCATTGCTACTTTCTCGGCAGTATAAATAGGAGTGCCCTCAAAATCTTTTGCCTGCCGTTCACTGATCTTATAGGTGGCCAGACACTTTTCCCAGTCTGTTTTTGAACCCGGACCTCTTCCCTTGCCTCCCGGCCAGCTATTGATGTCGCAAACCGGAGCATCAGCGTAGATACAAGCCACTTTATCGGTATTCGCTGCCGCCCAATTATAGATGATCAATCCTCCACGACTAAATCCTTCCAGTACTGTCTTTCGATTCAACCTATATTTGCTTACCATTAGCTGGTAGAATTCATTCCAAATTTTTACCGCTTCTGGAGCACCATACAGATCGGCCACATCTACATACACCAGGTGAAATCCCTTTTTGAGCAGAGCCAAGTCGGTCTGAGGCTCATGCCCCCAAAATCGGGCTCGCCAAATCCAATGTCTTTCGGGCTCGGGCTTCTCAGGAAAAACAATCCTGGCTGATTTTCCGGAAAGCGTAAATGTTTCCATCCGAAAGCCATTCCAGGTAGTATCTACCTGCGTAAAAAGAGATAGGGGATGGCAAAAGATCCAGGAAAAAACCAAAAGCCAGAAAAACCTGTACATCGGACACGAATTAATCATAGTACCGAAGGTATAAATCCGTCATAAGGAAGTCAAAATAAAGGAAGGAAGAAATTTGAAATAGCTGAACGGCTCAAGCCCGGAAGTCACAGGCTGGAGGTTAGAAGTCAGAGGTCGGATGCCCTAATCTTTATTATTGAAGGATTTGTCCGGATATGCGGGAACTGCCGGCACCGGCCGGGGATCCTCGCTCATCAATTTTTGCAGATGTTTTATTCCTGCTTCCAATTGGGCATCTTCACCTAAGAAAGTCTGATGAGGCAGATTTTCAACCACGATGTCCGGTTCGAATCCATGTCCTTCGATCAACCAATCTCCATCAGGCCCATAGACACCCATCATCGGTGCTCGAGCCAAACCACCATCGGTGAGCCGGTTCGCACCACTCAACCAGATCTCGCCACCCCAGGTTCTAACCCCAA
Organism: Saprospiraceae bacterium; assembly: GCA_020437045.1. Taxonomy (GTDB): domain Bacteria; phylum Bacteroidota; class Bacteroidia; order Chitinophagales; family Saprospiraceae; genus JABDMH01. The sequence continues at coordinate 1,876 of JAGQWV010000075.1, forward strand.
TGGCGGCACCCAGGTTAAGTTTCTTAAATCCGTCAGCAAAGGCCTCACCATCCGAAGCGGTATTTTCATCAACCAATATCACAATATGTCCGCGGAATGCATATTGCATGTTCCAGTAAGGTTTTCCAGAACGACTCTTCCAGTACATCCAGGCTTTTCGGAGTAACTTCTCCAGAATGAAACTCTCAATATTACCTCCCCGATTATGACGTACATCAATGATAAGCCCTCCCCGGTCAAAAACCGGATAAAACTCCCGGTACCATTGATTGATATCGTCAGGACCCATTGCTCGAAGGTGGACATATCCCACCTGGCTATCCGTGGCCCTTTCAACGGCAAGCCGCCGGGTATACTCCCAATCGCGATAACGCAAATCGTATGTATTGGCGATAGGGACTACGATTACTTCGCGTTTTTTTCCATCCCGCTTTATTTGTAAGCGCACTTGCTTGCCTTCCTGATCACGGATTAATTCTCCCAGATCAAAGACAGAAAGGGCATCCCGACCATTGACCATGGTAATCATATCACCCACTTGAATATTCAAATAAGGGTCTGCCAATGGTGAACGCTCATCCGGATAGTCCGGGTCGGACTGATAGATGTAATCGATCTTAAAGCCACCAGCATTTTGCTGACGACTCAACCGGGCCCCTAACCCAGCAACCGTAATGTCCTTGTCATCAGAGCGAACATCCCCACCTCGTACACTGGTGTGCAAGGCAGCCAACTCCCCAACGTAGCGACCTATAAGGTCGGAAAGCTCCTCACGGCTATGCACCCGGTCTACCAGGGGAAGGTATTTGTCATACATCGCCTGCCAATTGACCCCATGCATATGCTGGTCATAAAAATAATCCCGCTCCATGCGCCAGGCATCAGTAAACATTTGCTTCCAATCTTCTTTAGGATCGATCGAAAACCGCCAATCACTCATATCAACTTTGCTTTCATTGAGATCACTTATTTTCGAAGCTTTAGCAGGGACGACGTATATACTATTCTGTTTATCCAGCACCAATTTGCTGCCATCCGGGCTCAGTTCATATCCGTTGATTCCCTCCAACAAGGTGATTAACTTGACATCCTGATTTTCTATCTTAAGGGCCACCAGGTCTCTTCCAGCAGCACTGTTGCCATCTCTACTAATCATGTAAAGCACACCATTGGACAAGGAGAGATTAGAGTAATTTCCCGCTTTGACCGGTACTTCTTCCAATCGGTTAATGATATCCCGTTTATCAATAGTGATCGTCAGGCTATCTTTATTCGTCTGGTCTTTATCTTTCTTAAAAAGTTCGTCATCCGGTCGGAATGGAGATCGATTGCCAGGTTGAAGTGCGATATAATAGAGTTTTTCACTGTTCACAAAATATGGTTCTGGCTGACGCGAGCCCCAGGGAGAACCCACCAGGGTCTGAAAATTCCGGTCCGATAGAAAATAAATGAATCGCCCGTCATCACTCCAGGAGGGTGATAGACTGTTCGCGCGGTCACTGGTTATGGCAAAAGACGAATTTTCTGAGAGATCATAAATCCAAATTTGCATCATCGTATTTTCGGCCTGTTGTTCAAAGGCCAGCCATTGACTATCAGCGGACCAACGAAAAGATCGAATACCCTCTTCATTAGTAGATATCAACCGGCTTTCCCCGGTAGAGATATTGAGAAGGTATAGGTGATTTTCGAGGTCGTCGTATGCCAGCCATTTTCCATCAGGAGAGGGTACTCCGGCATATCTCAATACACTTCCGTCATGGGAAATGGCCTTTAGTTTTCCAATACCATCTGCCGGCAACTGGATGAATTCGAATTCTCCACTTTCATCGGAAAGGGCCATGATGTATTTACCATCGGCCGAAAAAACCGCATCCCGATAGCGCACATTGGCAGGATCCGTAAAGGATACCCAACGTCCGGCATCAACAGGGGCTACAAAAATTCTTCCCCTGGCGGTAATCACAAGCCTTTCTGCCGCAGAATCTGCATGCATCGAGGTGATATAAGGTGCTGGATTTTCTACCCATTTTTCCCGGATTTGTTCAAGATCAGAACGCAGACGGATGGGAATCTTCTGATCTATGCCGGTAGCCAGATTCAGATGCCAGATGTCTGCACCCCATTGATATACAAGCTGTCCCTGATGTAGATTGGCACTCCGGACATCAAAATCTTTATGAAAGGTATGCTGTTGAAGGTCTTTTCCAATTATATCCACAGACCAGATATTCATAGTGCCATCACGATCACTGATAAAATAGACCCGACTGTCATAATATAATGGATGATGGCTTTCTCCCGGATAGTCAACTGTCAATCTTATCGCCTCCTCAGCCCCTTCTGTATATTTCCAAACCTGTCGGGCGGTACCCCCTTTGTATCTTTTGGTTACGTTACCATGATAGGAAGGTCTTACAAAAAAGACCGTTTTACTCCCAGGATCATAAGAAGCTTCTGAGGCCTGGCTTAATGGGAAAATACCTTTGGTCTTGTTAGGGGCATCGATCCAGAATAACTGGCGATCCGGTAAAGTAGACTGAGCCCGGCTGTCATAAAGTATCCACCCATTAGAACTCCAGGTATTCACTTGTGATGGATCTTCTTCGTATGTCAATCGCGTAGGCAGGCCTCCACTGATTGGCATCGTATATACTTCCATAGGTCCCTCATAACTCGCCGAAAAGGCCAATTGACTGCCATCAGGGGAAAAGGCGGGAAATCTTTCTTCTTCTAAATGTGAGGTAAGTCGCTGAGCCAGACCCCCACTTAATGACACCAGCCAGAGATCGCCTTCGGATGAAAAAACGACCTGGTCATTAAATATGGCAGGATCGCGATAATAACCTTCCACTCCCTGTGCCTGTATAACTAATGGCAAGAATAAAAAGATAATACAGCGATAGAAACTGGATTTTACCATCGAAAGGAGCTCCATGACTTGTTCGATTATGTTTAAAGAATTCAACTTGTTCAAAAATACACGAATCTTAGAAATAACGATCCGTGTAGAAAATGCTCTGGGTCACGTTCGCTCTGCAACACCACGCAATCAATTCCACCAGAACCTGATGGTCTAAAAAACGTTTAACCCCGTGTTCTAAACTATTTCGCGTTCAGAAATAACGTTTTAAAATCCTTGCCACCGACTGATAATATCCGCGGCCGAAAAGATTAAGGTGTACCAGCAGGTAATAGAGCTGATACAGATCTGTTTCAGCCTGGTTAATCGGTCGAGTACCCATATGATCATCGTATGCATGATAAAATTTCGATCCGAACCCTCCAAAAAGTTTGGTCATTGCTATGTCCACCTGATGATGACCCTGGTAACATGCGGGGTCGATCAAGACCGGCTCGCCATCCTGATTTATCAGGTAATTTCCACTCCAGAGATCTCCATGTAGGAGGGAAGGATGAGAAACGTCGATATATTCTCGGATGCTATGCTCAATTTGGGATAAAGGGGGTATCTCATGTGTATCGAGTAATCTTTTGCTTTGCGCCATTTGCAATTGAGCCCCCAATCGAAAGTGGGCATAAAAAGTCGGCCAGCTTTTCTCCACCCTATTAACCTGAGTCAGGTTGCCAATGAAATTGTCTTTTTCGCCACCATAATCGATATATCTGATTTTATGGAGATCAGCCAAACGTCTACCCAGTTTTTCCAAATCCTGGTCGGAGGGACTTTTGGATTCGATAAATTCCATAATTATAAACCCTCCGTGCCCAAATTTATCAACGGCATACACCGCAGGGGTTTTAATTGTGTGGGTTAGGGCAATGGCATTTAGTCCTGCTCTCTCCGCCTCAAACATGGGTAACGCAACAGGTTTTGGGTTATACTTGACAAAAAAGTCTCCCTGACGGCTGATCACACGATAGGCCTGAGAAATATCTCCCCCAGACACAGGAAGGCATTTTTTTATCAATCCCAATTTAACCTGTAAGGCAGCGAGAAAGTTATGCTCAACCATGAATAGAATTCGATTATTATTTTATGGGAGTAAACCTAAAAATTGATCATATTCCAACATAAGTTATGTTATAAAATGCTAATTGTCTTTTTCACTCCGGCATTTGTTTTTTCTCACCTTTTATAGAGCTTATTACTATTTTTATTGCCCGGACAAATCTAAATAGCCAAAGACAGGAATGCACTTATCAACGTTAGCAGATCGCTTAATTATCCAAACCACCTCTCTTCTCTCACTGTTAGTGATTGTCTCATGTGGTCCATCCCTTCCACCATCCGATCCAGATAATGGAGGGTTGACTTTGCCCGGTGGCTTCGAAGCGGTCGTGGTGGCAGATAGTATCGGTCGGGCCCGGCATATGGCCGTTCGCGACAACGGAGATATTTATGTGAAACTACGTACCGAATTGCCTGAAGGAGAAAACATTGCCATGCGGGATACCGATGGTGATGGGAAAGCAGATATTATCGAACATTGGGGAAGCTATGACAGTGTCAGTAACTACGGTACTGCCATGCGAATTTATAAAGACTATTTGTACCTAAGCACGGCGGGCCAGGTGTTCCGGCACAAACTACCCAAAGGCAAACTGGTACCGGAAGATGCCGGAGAGCTCATCGTATTTGATGATTATAAAAATGCTGATTTCGGTTATGAACATAATGCCAAGCCGATCACTTTCGACGATGATGGACACCTTTATGTACCTTTTGGAGCACCAGGAGATGTCTGTCAGGTTGAAAACCGAAAGCCAGGCTCACCGGGCCAATTTCCCTGCCCCCAATTAGAATGGCATGGAGGGGTGTGGCAATTTGATGCCAATAAACCAAATCAACTACAGCGGGATGGAAAACTATATGCCACCGGAATTCGCAGTATCGTGGGTATGGATTGGAATCACCAGGAAAATGAGTTGTATGCACTGCAGCATGGTCGGGATAATTTTACCCGCAACTGGCCGGATCAATATACGGCCTGGCAGAGTGCACTGCTGCCTTCTGAAGAATTTTTTCGGGTGGAAGAAGGAATGAATGGAGGCTGGCCTTATTTCTATTATGACCAATTGCAGGGAAAGAAATTAGTAAATCCCGAATATCTGGAGGTCGCCGATCAATTGGGTGATCCCATGGATTATGAACAACCTTTAATTGGTTTTCCCGGACATTTTGCCCCGAATGATCTACTCTTCTATGAAGGGGATCAATTTCCGGAGCGCTATCGTCATGGAGCTTTTATAGCCTTTCATGGCTCGACCATACGGGCACCTTATCCTCAGGGCGGATATTTCGTTGCCTTTGTACCTTTTGCAAACGGCAGACCCTCCGGTCCCTGGGAAGTATTTGCCGACGGATTTGGCGGTGTAGATACCATCGTCAATACCAGTGACGCTCACTACCGCCCTATGGGCCTGGCGATGGGGCCGGACGGATCACTGTACATTACGGAGAGCGAGAAAGGAAAAATCTGGCGGGTGATGTATAAAGGAGAACGGAAAGATTTCGGACCAGCGAATCTGGCGGAAATGGAAAAGCACAAGCAACTTCCCCACATTAAAGATCCCGACGAAGTCTTGGATAATCTGGATCACGGAAGAGCCAGAGCCGGAGAAAAGCTCTATGTAACCTATTGTGGCGTATGCCACGTGGCCGATGGCAAGGGAGATGGAACCCGCTATCCACCGTTAAATAATTCAGAATATGTCAATGGTGATCCGCATTGGCTGATCAATTTGCTGCTGAAAGGTCGTGAAGGCCAGATAACCGTAAATGGCCAGGCATTCGAAGGTGTCATGCCCCCTTTTGACTACTTGGAAAATGAACAGATAGCCCAGATCCTAACCTATATCAGACAAAGTTTCGGTAATGAATCACCGAGCATCCAATCGGTGGAGGTGGAGCGAATCAGGAGAAGAAATAAACGAATGGAAGCGAAAGAAGAAGCAGGTGAAGATATCTAGCTATGAAGTTGCTATGGCGTATCAGAAATAAATACCCAGATTAGCTTGTCTAGCTTATGTTGACCCTGGGCATTATCATTACCATTAGCACATTACTGCTGATCAAGTGGCTGGAAAAGCAAAAGACCCCGTTCATTAAGACTATACTGGATTGGTTTCCAGCCATCCTTTTTGCCTACGTCATGCCGGCAGCGGTCTGTTATATCAGTGGAATCGATCTATCCCAAATTGAATTACACCGGTGGAGCCGGGACTTCATCATGCCGTTGGCGATCCTCACCGTAATGAGTGCTTTATCCTTCCGGCAATTACGGGTCATTGGAATCAGACCGATTGTATTATTTTTTCTGGGATCCTTTGCCGTAGCCGTGGCACCGGTTGCCCTGATTTGGCTGGCTAAGATTTTTCTGCCAGAGTGGTATCATCTGGTAATTTCCCAGGATTATTGGAAGGGTTTAATACCGATTGTCGGCAGCTGGATCGGAGGAAGCACCAGCCAACTGGTACTCAAGGAAGTGGTGGATTGTCCTGATCAATTATTCATCACCATGTTGGTTATGGACAATGTATTGGTCAACATCTGGACACTACTTATGTTTCAATTTATTAAGAAAAGTGACCTATGGAACAAATGGTTTAAAATCGACGATAAAGTGCCAGATTTTATTCCTGATCAGGTAGATCTTTCTTCGGGACATCGGAAATCACTGATCAATACCGGATTAATCTGTCTGCTAATACTGTTCCTCAGCTATTTTTTCGTGCCTAATTTTCTGGTAAAGATCCTTCTTTTATCCGCGATTGGACTTTTACTGGGTAATGTAATTTCAACCTGGGACCATGCTTTTGTCTTAAAAATCGGAGGCTATCTGATCATCATGATTATGGCAATTTTAGGACTTAGATTAAATTTCGAGTCCTTCCACTTACCGGCCAGTATCGTATTGTTTGCCGTTGTCTGGATCATTATTCATTTTATCGTGATGTTAGCAGGAGCCATCATCATGAAGCTCCATTTTGCCTGGATCGCCATCGGAAGTATGGCTAACGTGGGAGGCATTTCTACAGCACCGGCGGTTACGGCCGCTTACAACGAAGAATGGATGCCCTATGCCGTCATCTTAGCGATCTTGAGTATGGTCAGTGGCACCACGTGGGGTCTGTTTACTATTTGGCTCATGGGGTTGCTAACGGGTATGTAATGCCTGAATATCAGATCGCGAGATAAATTGATATACCCTATGTCAGAAAGTATGCTCCTAAATCCCCAAATCAACTTTGTCTTTGATGTAACGGTGGTAAATAAATAGAAACAGCACAGAACCGATAAGGGCAAAAATAAAGCTGCCCGCCAGACTCGTACTTTGAATACCAACCAGCCCAAAAATAAAGCCCCCGAGCAGTGCTCCGGCAATTCCAGTGATCAGACTGGATACCCAGCCGCGTTTTTCTTCTTGTGGTGTCAACTTCTTCGCTACTGCTCCAGCAGCCAAACCGATTAAAAGCCAAATGATAATTCCCATGCGTTTAGATTTCCATTAAGATAAGCAGAAGTACATACTCCTGCAAGTAGACAACTTTAAAATTGACTTCTTCTATGCGAATAATGATTTCCATTTACACCCAAAAAATTTATTGAGCTGACCAATTATCAGAAACTATCAAGAATCAAGATAAATGATTTGGTTTTCCCAGCGAATGCAAAGCCAAGGACCTCCTTACTGATCCGTTTGAATTAAGAGATTTTCATACCAGTACAATCCGCTACGTCCGGGTAATATCAAATCTAGATCGCCATCGGCATCGAGATCTATGGCTTTGGGATCCAAACCGACACCTGCGGGACCATTTTGTTGGATGGTTCTTCTTTTAAAAGTCTTCTGCTCTTTATCATATTCATAACTATAGATCACCAACGGATCCCGGGCACCCGGATCGCGACCTTCATGTGACCAAAATCGCTTACCATCGACAAATTCCATCACCCCATTATTATCCAGATCTACCCATAGCGGGCTGTGACCCTGAGACCAGGTGCTGTCAATCAG
>JAGQWV010000076.1 GCA_020437045.1 Saprospiraceae bacterium
TGACACCGTGGCAGAAAGCCATCGGTTGTAGTGATACAATTGGGGTGGACTACTTTCTTCATCAGCGACCACAATATTGTCGAGCTGGACTGCTTCACCCTGATTATTTTTCACATACAGGGATTTCAAGTCAATGGGCTCATCCCGGTTACTGCGATCAAACTGGCCTATTACCTGATACTGTCGACCGTTCATATTAAAATATCCGAAGCGCTGACCGGCAAAAGCGAGTTGCATAGCCGTTGCCACATCCGCCACAGACACTCCCATACTTTTTGCCTTTTCCCGGTCTATTCTGACTTCTAATTCCGGCTTATTAAATTTAAGATCCATATCGACCACGGTAAACGTGGGATCATCTTCCACTGCCTCCAGAAACTGAGGCATATATTCCCGGAGTTTTTCAAAATCCGGAGCCTGAATAACATACTGTACCGGCAATCCCGCCCTTTTATTCAAGGCTATGGTAGGTCTTTCGTTAGCAAATGCCTTTGCATTAGGCATTTCTTTAAACTTTCGGTTTAGAAACTGGGTTAGATCGGACTGAGATCGTTTACGATGCTTGGGATCAACCAAAGTCACCCGGGCAAAAGCAGTATTTGCCCCGCCGGATCCGGAAAATCCTGGAGAGGTGTAGGTCATCACACCCAAATTTTCGGGAATGGAATCCATCATCATCTCCGCCGCTTGCTGTACATAGTGATCCATAAATTCATAAGAGGATCCTTCCGGAGTCAACATATTTGCTCTGAGTACACTTCGATCATCAAGAGGAGCTAATTCAGAAGGTAAAGTCCTGCCAACCACATAAATCATGGCGCCAACGATGGCAAAAATCGGGAACGCCAACCATCTCCGCTTCAGAAAATTATCCAATCCCTTTCGATAACCATTCTCCATTCCCCGAAAGAAAGGTTCCGTCATTTCGTAAAAGCGGTTACGACTATCTTTCTTTCGCACCAAATAAGCGTTAAGCATGGGAGTCAGAGTCAGCGAAACAAAAGCAGAAATCATCACCGCAGAAGCCAGAACCACACCAAACTCCTGAAACAATCTACCAACAAAACCCTGCATAAAAATCACCGGTAGAAACACGGCTGCCAAGGTTATGGAAGTAGAAATAATAGCAAACATAATCTCATTCGAACCTTTAATCGCTGCTTGAATGGGATTCATTCCGGCTTCAATTTTCTTATATATATTTTCCGTGACCACAATCCCATCATCGACCACCAGACCAGTAGCAAGTACAATAGCCAGGAGGGTCAACACATTGATCGAATATCCCATGATGTACATAATAAAGAAGGTACCTACCAACGACACCGGTATGTCTATTAGTGGACGCACGGCAATAATCCAATCACGGAAAAACAAGAAGATGATCATCACCACCAGTACGATAGCAATAATGAGGGTTTCTTTGACTTCTTCAATTGATTTATCAATAAAAGTGGTGTAGTCTAAGAATTTGTAAATCTTGAGATCTTCAGGGAGGTCTCCCTTCAATACTTCCAGGCGGGCATTTACCTCATCGGCAATATCTAACAAATTAGAACCCGGTTGGGCGCTGATGGCTAATCCGATCCGGGGAACATTATTTATTCTGAGAATTCCTTCTTCATCCTGGGCTCCCAATACGGCATATCCAACGTCTTTTAACCGGATGATCTTTTCGCCCTGCGTTTTAATA
>JAGQWV010000077.1 GCA_020437045.1 Saprospiraceae bacterium
ACATCTATGCTAAAATATTACGGTGGCACCATCTTTATCAGGAATGTAAGAGATCCGATCTTTAAGGTTCAGAGAGCAGACCGGAACCGTAATCTAAATGTAAATGGTTATCCAATCAAGGTACAATCAAACCTGGAGGGAACCGCAGGGATAATAATTATGGGGAATGAGCCCGACTTCGGTCATGAAAGGAAAAATCTTAACAACTTTCAGTCCCAACTTCTAGAAATAAAAAGCAACCGAGTTTTCCCTTTGGAAGTGAGTCAGCAAGAATTAAATGTAGTGCATTTTCTCGGCACCTGGTGTGGTCCATGTAAAAAGGATCTGCCGTTGCTACATGCTCTCCGAGATCAGTATCCGAATGTACCATTTACTGGCATAGCATGTGAGAATAATATTGATCTTGATCAATTGCAAGAACTGGCAAAGAACTATGACCTCAACTGGAGATTTCTGGTGGATCAAAATGTCCTGGCTGATCACCATAATCTGGCCAATCAATTGGGTATTCACTTCTTTCCAACCTATCTGGTTGTTAATCAAGATGGGAAAGTTGTCTTTCGAGATTCAGATGTCGAAAAGTTAAATGCTTTCCTTAAGGACCACAACTGATAATACTTGATAGGAACAAAAAAGGGGAAAAGTTTCTTTCCCCTTCGGTCCTTTTCTTTGAGTTTTTTTTGATACCAAAGTTCTTTATTTGGCTACACTCACTGATCTTTTTTCCCGGATGACGGTGACCTTTATTTGGCCGGGATATTGCATTTCATCTTGAATTTTCTGAGAAATCATGAAGCTCAGCTCATCCGCGTATTCATCACTGACTTTCTCACTTTCGACGATGACCCGAAGCTCTCTGCCCGCCTGCATGGCAAAAGCTTTTTGTACACCTTCGTAACTCATCGCCAACTCTTCCAATTCACCAATACGCTTCAGGTAGCTTTCCAAGATCTCCCTTCTCGCTCCTGGTCTGGCTCCAGAAATGGCGTCACACGCCTGAACGATAGGGGATATAATATTATTCATCTCGATCTCATCGTGGTGTGCACCGACAGCGTTACAAACGGCAGGATGTTCTCGATATTTTTCACACATCTGCATACCCAGAATGGCATGCGACAATTCCGTTTCTTCTTCAGCTACTTTGCCAAGGTCATGTAGCAATCCGGCTCTCTTTGCCAGCTTTGTCTGGTTACGACTTAGTCCCAGCTCGGAGGCCATAATTGCACAAAGGTTAGCGGTCTCAATACTGTGTTTTAGTAAGTTCTGACCATAGGAAGATCTGAATCGCATCCTTCCAATCATTCTTACCAACTGAGGATCCAAACCATGGATATCCAGTTCAATGACCGTACGCTCCCCAATTTCAATAATCTGCTCTTCCAGTTGCTTTCGCGTCTTGGCAACCACCTCTTCAATCCGGGCAGGATGGATTCGACCATCTGCCACCAAACGTTTTAGGGAAAGCCGACAGAGCTCACGTCTGATCGGATCAAAACTGGAAATTACGATAGCCTCAGGAGTATCATCTACGACGATTTCTGCCCCGGTAGCTGCTTCCAACGCCCGGATATTGCGGCCTTCTCTACCGATGATTTGCCCTTTAATATCGTCAGAATCGAGATTAAAAACCGTGACGGTATTTTCGATGGTATACTCAGCACACATCCTTTGAATAGATTGGATAACAATCTTCTTCGCCTCTTTATTCGCATCGAGTTTTGCCTGCTCAACGGTCTTTTTGACGATTGACATGGCATCCGTCTCTGCTTTTGCTTTTACCGCATCCAACAGTCGATCCTTTGCCTCTGCCTCACTCATCTTGGCAATGTTTTCCAACTCTTTGATATGTTGCTCATTAGCTTCAGAGAGTTCTTCCTTTTTCTTGGCCACGATTCGCAGTTGTTTTTCCAGATTTTCCCTGATCGTTTTGGATTCCACCTCAAACTGTTCAAACTGCTCTACCCGCTGATCGAAAGATTTAACCTTTGAATTTAGGTCCTTTTCCTTGTTGACCACTTCCATTTCCCGCTCTTTCATTTCGATGCGGTGTTGAGCTTTACGCTCTTCGTAATCGGATTTTAACTGGACAAATTTTTCTTTGGCCTCCTGAATCTTCTTTTGTTTGATACTCTCATTTCTTCCTTCCGCTTTCGAGACGATTTTTTCAGCATTTGTTTCTGCCTCGTCGATCATTCGTTTTGCTGTAAGTCTTGCTTCCTGTATCACCAAGTCAGCCTGCTTATTCGCTTCTTCAGTCTTTCGTTGTGATGATTTCCTTAGTAGATATCCCACGAAAAGAAAAGCCAATATTGCACCTATGATGATACCTATAGCACCTTGTATAAGCCACTCCATGTCAGCATATGGTTTTAAAGATTAAAAATATGATATCAGCATTCGGCCTGATACCGGCACCGACAGGAAAAACGTGCCCGTGAGAAAGTTACTTCAGGATATTCTCAATTAAATTTTCTAAATGTTCAACTTTCCTGGAAATCTGTTGAGGGGTAGTATTCGTGTCGCTTAGTTTTACTTTATGTAAATCTACAGCATAGGTAAGCAGCGCCATAGCCAGGCAATCCTGCTTATCCTTATTAATGTAGGTCAGTTGAAAATCTTTGATCTTGTCATTGATATCCTCAACTACCTGCCTGATAGAATCCATATCCTGCTCTTTGACCTTCAATGGATAGGATCTACCTGCTATCATCACCTGCATACTTTTCAGTTGCTCATCCATTCCTACATATTATTGATCATTTCTATACATCTATCCACCTCCACGATATATTTATCCAACTCCTTTTTCATCTGCTCCGTTTGTTTTAACACAGATGACTTACCTTCATGCTCCCTCTCGACTTCACTTTGCTCCGCGGCAATTTTTCCTGATTTTATTTTTTCTGCTTCTTGCTTTATTTTAACGTTTTCCTCGATTAACATCATATTCTCCTTGCGTAGATATTCGATCTTCTGAGAGAGCTGGACAATCCTGTCCTCCAATCGATCCAATTTCCTGAGAATATCTTGCATCAATCAAATATAATTAGTTTAACTGATTATCTACTAATTCTTTAACGCAACCTTGCTCCGACGCTCTTTTCCAATTCCTTAAGTACACCATTCATGATTCCATCAACATCTTTGTCAGAAAATGTTTTTGTCGAATCCGAAAGAAGTAGACTTATGGCATATTGTTTTTTACCCTCACCTAACGATTCATTGTTTCGATATACATCAAATAGATTGATTTCCTTCAATACAGCACCTAATTTACTTTTGACTGCTTTTTGAATCATTGCAAACGAGATCTCCTCCTCCACAATCAATGCCAGATCTCTTCGCACACTGGGAAATTTGGATAAATCCCTGACTTGCACCTGATCCACTTTTTGTGTTTCCAACAATTTGCTCCAAAATATATCGGCAAAGAAAACTCCATTACGGATGTCCATCTGCTCACAGATTTGAGAACTGATCTTTCCGATCTTGGTCAAAACTCGATTTTCTGAAGTGTACTCGATGGCAAAATCCCAATATTCATCTTCCACACTCACTTCTTTCCAATTCCTAACACCAAAGAGATTGAGGATGTTTAAAACCATACTTTTCAGGGCGTAAAAGTCATATTTCATTGGAAAGGTAGGTGCCAGCCAGGATTCTTGCCCCCAACCTGAGACCGAAATAGCCAGATGATCGGTTTCCTGATAATCGGAATCCAAATGCAAATAGCTCTTACCAAACTCAAAAATCCGGATGTCACCGGTCTGGCGGTTTTGATTGTATCGCATTGTCTCCAGGGCGGTGATCAGCAAATTAGGACGCATGACTTCTATTTGCACGTTGGAAGTGTTGTTGATGCGAATCATTTCATCTTCCTTTAGATGAAATACCTTATTTTCCACATACTTCTTATCAATCATAGACAACCCCATGATCTCAAAGAATCCCTGAGCGACCAAATAATCCGAAGCGAGATTTCGCAGCCGGACGGCATCAACTCCGGTAGATGCACTAATGCTAAACGACATCCGATCTTGATCCGGAATCTTATTAAATCCATAGATTCGCAGAACTTCCTCGATAAGGTCGGCCTCACGAGTAACGTCTGCTTTGTTGGTTGGCACGAGCACCGTTATTGTATCTTGTGAGCGCCGCTGTACCTCCATCTCCATGGCCTGTAAAATTTTCTCCACCTGATCCGGATCAATCTCCGTACCAATCAACCGGTTCAGATGTTTAAATTCTAAAGTGACCTCTTTGGGCAAGATGGGGTACGGATAGATATCGACAATTTCCGAAGAGATCTTCCCTCCCGTTAGCTCTTTAATCAGAAGTGCTGCTCTTTTAAGGGCGACAACGCATATATTGGGATCACTTCCTTTTTCGAAAACCTTAGCCGCATCGGTAAATAAGAGATGACGTTCACTAGTACGTCGTATCCATTTTGCATTAAAATGGGCTGATTCCAAGAAAATGTCGGTTGTCTCTGCGGTAACTCCGGAACCAAGACCTCCAAAGACCCCTCCAATACACATACCATGATCACTACCGTCGCAGATAATCAGATCAGTTGCTGCGAGTTTACGATTCTGCTCATCCAGGGATATAAACGATGTGCCTGATTCCAGTGTACGCACGTTTATGGCCTGTTTTTCAATCTTATCATAATCGAAGGCGTGCAACGGCTGGCCAAATTCATGTAACACGAAGTTGGTAACATCCACAACATTGTTGATCGGACGCAGACCAATAGAAGTTAGTCGTTTCTTTAACCATTCTGGAGATTCCTGCACAACCACCTTACTGATACAAACACCCGCATATCGAGGGCAGCCTTCAGGTTCTAATACCTTAACTGCGATTGGTAATGTATGATCATCAACAGCCCATGCCTGGGTATCCGGCCATTTTAATGCCTTATCGTATTGATAATTGATTTGGAGTGCAGCAATCAAATCACGTGCGACACCTATATGGGAAGTGGCATCCGAGCGATTAGGTGTCAAACCGATTTCGAAAACGATATCACTACTTGTGTCAAAATAGTTTGCCACGGGTTCTCCCACCTCAAAACTTCCAGAGAGAACCATTATACCACTATGATCATCACCAAGACCAATCTCATCTTGAGCACAAATCATGCCCTCACTGACCTCTCCTCGAATCTTTCCCTTATTAATTTTCCAGGCCTTACCTTCTTTATCATATAATATGGTGCCAACGGGAGCTACAATTACTTTTTGGCCAGCAGCAACATTAGGTGCTCCACAAACAATCTGGATCGTTTCTTCGCCTGTATTAACTGTGGTTACAGATAATCGGTCTGCGTTGGGGTGTTTTCCACAAGTCAATACTTCCCCTACTACCAAATTTTTCAAACTTCCTTTGATTTGCTCCACTTCCTCATATCCTTCCACCTCCAATCCGATCTCGGTAAGTATTTCGGCAATTTGATCCGGATCCTGCTGCAAGTCAAGATATGACTGTAACCAGTTTAAAGAAATTTTCATCGAATGTTAAACTTAATAAGTATGATAGGAGGGCAAAGATAAATAAACTCACGGGGGACTCAAGCAGATTGAAAGGATTAAGGTCGTAGTGGTTTTTCAATTCCCTGGAGTATTTCTCCCGAAACATCGGTAACAAAAGCCACCAACATAAGGTTCTGAGCATTCCACCAAGTGGTATGTTCAGGTAAGGTATATTTATATGTTTTTTCAGTCCGCTCAAATTCCACCGCATTTTGAGCAATCAGATCTCCATATGGAGCGGTAATCACTTTGCGTAATACATTACGATGATGGTAGCTCTTGTCGACACCACCTTCCACTTCCGAATCGCTTTGCCAGTCAACCAGTTGGTCTTCTTTTAGTAATACTGTCAATTGAAGATCCCCATCGATATTTCGATTAGGAACTACTCCTATTACGGCTTCCAAATTTCTAGTATTAAGGTCATAATCTACATCCAGAGTAAGAGATACGATCGGATCCTGATCGATGGCATCACTAATCAGACTTCCCCATCGACTCGAAAAGGCTTGCAAAATACCGTTACTTCCTGCCACCCTGTTAATGACTGCCGACGGATAGCCAATCGGATTGCCCAGAAGATCCAGCAAGGCATTGCCTTCGGGTGTGGTAAAATCATAAACACTTTCCGGATACTCAAAGGCAAAATCACCGGCATGAATCGTAATGATGATAACCTGATCATTGTACAGGGCTCTTAGATTTTCAAGCTCCTTGGTACCTTCCGGACAATTGGGACACCGAACCCCCGAAAACTCCTCGACCACTACAATCCTTTCACCAGGTTCTGGTCTTGCCAGGGTATATTCGGGCTGATTTTCCCTGCAAGACAGCAGTAAAAAAGGAACCATCAGGATGATCAGATTTCTACTTGAATAAGGCATGCTTAAAAACTTGAATTTAACGTAAACCGAATACCGCTAAAGGCCGGCTCCAGACGGCATATACCCCCGGCACATACTACTCCTTCAACTTGCTTGATAAAACTCAACGTAAAGCGGTTAGTGTTTTTTACATAAACAGCATCAACTCTTGGATAATGCAGGTCCTTGGTTTTAGCGGGGCTAACATTATACATATCTGAAACGGCAAAGGACCATCTTGGTGCTATGTTATATTCTGCCAGAAAGAATAACCAACTTCCGAAGTCTTGCTTTGTATCCATATATTGAGATTCCAGACGTAAAGATTTTCTGGACGTAAATCGATAGAACCATTCGACATAGGGGGTGTACGTAGTGACCACAGGAACTCCTGCCTTTCCCTCATACACTTCCTGACTATAATGCTGACTCTGCAGACCCACTGTCCACTGATTGGCACTTGATTTACGATAAACCAATTCTGTGTCATACTCCCGGTATAATTGCTTTCCGTCTAGATCGGTGATGTTGGATAAATAATGAACTACCTTTAATTTCTTAGAAAGGGCATAACGCAGCTCAACCTGAAAAGCCTGTTCGGCAAGATCTTGCGTAGCTGGTGTATAACGGGATTTGAGGCGATAGGAGTTTATTTTAGACATAGGAGGAAGATAATTGACAAGACCCCGGTTTAAAGTAGCGAATGGATCAGCTCTAAAAACAAAGTTCTCTGTTCTCTTATATTCCAGCGTTGCGCCAAACCCTTTCAATCCCAGACTAAGGGAAGTATATAGCACGGATCCAGGATCATTTCTGAACTTTCCCAGGGTTGTTTCACCATTAAACAATTGCCTTCTGGCATCCGGATCAAAGTAAATATCCTTACTCTTGTAGGCACCTTCTACATACCACGAAATAGGACCAACCGACAAGGTATTATATACCGAAAAAGCATATGAATTATAGTACAACCCTAAGGAATCGGCAGGTGTATAGTTCCGGACAGTATTTATCAAGTCATTAATTTGATCATCAGAAAAGGTCTTGTTGACGAATCCGAACCCGGGGGCCAGTGCAATCTTATTTTCCTTTCCAAGTTCGAGGAAAGCATCTAAAGCCATTCCTTTCATAAAACTATCATAGGTAGAAAACAGATTCTTTTGTTTACCTCCGAAGGCTTTCACAGAAAGGTTACTGGCAAGGGCATAGGACAACGATGCGCCAATCAATCCATTATCAATCAACAAAGGTCGCTCTTCGTATGATCTAAAAATCAGTCCACTACCAATTTGATCATAGATATAACCCACTTGAATCGACAAGTCGTCCAGCTGTTTTTTGACATACCACTTTCCTACGCCTTGTCCGGTATAGGAATCCCGTGGATTCAACAAATTGGAATTATTAAAAATATCCATTCGGATCCCTACATCAAACCCCTTCAATTGGTAGTTTAAATCCAGCCAAACTTCAGATCCAAAAATCTGATGATCATATTGAGGTGTATTACTGGCACCTATCGCCTGGTCTTCAATGAAGACATTTCCATTGATCATCAACTGCCCGGAAAGATGGCCTTCCTCCTGGGCATACAATTGGACATTTAAAAGCAATAAAAACAGGTAAAAGGGTTTTTTCATCAGCGAAGACTATCAAATGACACTAGCAAAACGCTACTATTTTTGTTTTTTTGCGCAAAAATTGCACCTATTTATTAAAGTAGACGTTAATATTTCGACATTTCAACGATATAAATATGCGCACTGTTATCTCTACGACCTTTCTATTCTTCTTTCTGTCCTTTACCGGTAAAATTTATAGCCAGGATCAATTACCTCAAGCGACGATTAAATCAATTGATGGACAAAATGTTTCTTTTGAAGAGATTGTCAATTCTGAGAAAGTGACAATTATAAGTTTTTGGGCGACCTGGTGTGCCCCATGTAAAAAAGAACTTGATGCAATAGCAGATCTATATGAAGACTGGCAAGATCAGTACAATGTCGAGTTGATAGCTGTGTCGGTTGATGATGCACGTGCGGCGGCAAAGGTAAAACCCATGATTGCAGAGAAAGGTTGGCCCTATCGGGTTTTTATTGACACCAACCAGTCATTAATGAGATCCTTGCACTTTCAAACTGTCCCATATACTATTCTGGTAGACAAAAACCAAAAGATTGTATACACTCATTCTGGTTATTTACCGGGGGATGAGCTGGAACTTGAAGAAAAAGTAGCAAAGCTCGATCAGTAATAACCATATTCTTATACCTACAATTTGAAAAAAAGAACTCCGAAGGTAATCACATTCGGAGTCCTGGTCTTCTGAGGAAGCTATTATAGCTTTATTTAACTAACTAAGTATCAAAATGAAAAAAGGATCATAAACTTCTAAATCAAATTTAGAAATTGGTCCAGAGGATGTAAACCACATTTTAATGGGGTAGATATAACAGAAGATTGGAAAGAAATAAAAAGCTCCGAAAATTTGCACTTTCGGAGCTTTTGGTTTGAGTAATGTTACGTTAAAGCCTTATTTAACTTAAAATCAAAATCTAAAAAGGATCACAATTTTGATAACCTAAAGGTAAGTAAGTAGATGTCGCAGGGAAACCCCATATTGATGGGGCACTTAAGAAGGGACATAAAAAAAGCTCCGAAAATTACCATCTTCGGAGCTTAGGGTTGAGTGTGTGTTACGTTAAAGCCT
>JAGQWV010000078.1 GCA_020437045.1 Saprospiraceae bacterium
AAAGTATATGCGTGAGACATTTGGACCCGAATACTACGATCAACTATTACCATTATCAAATCTCTCTAGCAATTATCTGCAAAAAGGAAATCTAGCCGCTGCTGATAGTTTTAGCAACCAAGGTATCGACCTAATGAAATCGCTAGGATGGTCCAGGCTCAGTCCTGATGGTGATTATTACCTGGATGACGGACTTGCCCAGCTAGCAAATCGGCTTGAGATTGGCACAGCCTCATTTAATCAGTCTGGAAATATATCAGATTTGGAAAAAGTGGTTAATTATGGTAAAGATTACATAGCCACGGTCAACCATGCATTTCATGGTTTGGAGAATAGTCCTTCCAAGGAAATTTTTCAGAAGTTTCATAGCCCTCTATTTTCTATCGCTATTGACAACCTTTATACGTTGTATGAACATACCCACACGGATTCACTTCTGGAGATTGCCCTCAATTATATAGAGCAATATAAATCACTCGAAATTTACTATGCTGTCCAGAAGGATAATATTGGTGACGACCCGGTATTTCGAGAATTAAATTTAGATCGATCACGGCTTCAGGATTCCATCAAATGGCTAGAGAGCCAACTGATACAAACATCGGGTGATCCAATAATCAGGAAATCTCTTGATCGTTTTACCCAACAACTCTATCAGTGGCAGAAGATGGTACGAACATCTTATCCCGAATACTTTCTTCTAGTATACCAACCGGATCGGATTCACTTAGCCACCTTGCAAAAGAAGATAGGTGCTATTGATCAATCGATACTAACTTACCATGTGGCAGACAGCTTCATTTATGTCATGCTAATAAATAGCGATCAAGTGTTTTTTAAACGAATAAAAGTTGAGACCCCGGTATCTGAAAGTATCTCCAGCTTGCGCAATAATGTATTTGCCTATTTTCTTTCACCCGAGAGAAGCGAAGAACTATATGAGTTATACGCTACGGCCTTCGTCGAAGAGTCGGTTCATCTGTATGATATTCTTCTAAAACCCATTGATACAAACCTCCGGAAAAAAGTAACTATTATTCCCGATAAATCACTGGGCTATTTATCCTTTGCCCCATTGCTTGCCAAGCCTCCGGAAAACCCCCTGCAATTCAAACGTCATGCTTACTTTATCAGGGATCATGTCATTGCTTATAATTACTCGGTTCATCTTATTTTCGAATCTAATGCTAACACCAAGAGACATAATAATCAACTGCTGGCAGTAGCGCCATCCTATAAGAGTTCCACAATACCTCCCAGTGATTTAGCCATTAGAGCAGGATTAAGCCCTTTAACATATAATGAAGCTGAGGTTTTGTCCATAAATGATAGACTTGGGGGTGATCACTTATTAGGAGACCAGGCCACCAAAAGTACGTTTTTGAGTTACGCACCTAACTACAATATACTGCACTTAGCGATGCATAGTAAGGCCAATGATGAATTTGGTAATCTATCTTACCTGGCCTTCTCTAATGTAGGTAATGAAAGTTTCCGGTTATCAGCCAGTGAGATTTATGCACTGCATCTCAATTGTGATCTGGTTACCCTCAGTGCCTGTGAAACCGGGCTCGGAGAATTGCAGGAAGGTGAGGGGATCATAGGACTTGCCCGTGCTTTTTTCATTGCCGGAGCCAGGAGTATCGTTAGCACACTATGGACCGTCAATGACCACAGTACGGCAACGATCATGTCTTCGTTCTATCAAAATCTTGGTAAAAATAAATCGAAAGATGTAGCTCTTCAACAAGCTCAATTAACTTACCTGCAAGATGTCGATCATTTGGGGGCACATCCTTTTTTCTGGAGTGGATATCAGGCAGTAGGTAACATGAGTTCCCTGAAGAAAACGATCTATTCCAGATACATTATCTTTATACTTTTTATATCCGTGTTGCTAATTGGAGGTAGATGGATTTGGTCAAGAATTAGTTTTTCGACTGGACAGTGAGTGCAGACCAAATAAAAGTTACCCCTTGTTGACGATATTTCTTTTTCAGAATCTCATCTTCTGCATGAAATATCATATCCGCTATCTCAAAAATAGTCTTGAGAAGAATCTGTAAGAGAATCCGCGGATCAAATTTTCGGACCAGGCCTTTTCGTATAGCCACTCTAAAAGCATCACCTAACCGGCTTTCAAAATAAGTCATCTCCTTCCGGGCAATTTCATCGGTATAGTACCCGGAATGAATCATCTGATTCATAAAAGAAAAATACATGGGATTGCGTATCCAGTAATCAAGAGAAGCCTTGATTGCTTTTTTAAGTTGCTTACCTACCTTATCTTCGGGATAATCAAAAAATCCAATCAAATTAAATACATAATCATCTAAAATATATTGATGAACTGCTTGAAATAGATGACCTTTATTAGGATAGTGATGAAACAAAGTTCCGGTAGCCACACCGGCAGATTTTGAAATTTTGGCGGTGGCCGCCCGATCCAGACCTAACTGGGAGACCACTTCTATCGTTGCTTTGACAATATTAACTTGGGATGATAGCATAAACCGACTAATCAGTCTACAAATTTAGAAAATAAAACATAATTAGACCAACTAGTCGATTGAGCTACTTCATTTACAATCTTATCAGGATATGAAATCTTTACTTGTACTAACCAGCTACCTTTTGATTCTCTCTTTTTGCGCTTGTATACAGAAAGAGAAACCTGACGAACCCCCAAAAAAATATAGTGACCTTACGGAAGAAGAGAAACATCTTGCAGAAAATGCCCTCTTGAGTTTTACAACTGGAAATCAGCTAGCTGTAGCACAGTTTGCATCTGAACCCATCATGATCAATCCCACCAATATTGACATTGATGCTCGAGGTAGGGTGTGGCTATGTGAGGCTAGAAATTATCGACTACAATACAATCCCAATTATGAGGCTAGGCCAGAAGGAGACCGTATCCTTATTCTTGAAGACCGGGATGGAAATGGAAGGGCCGATACAGCTTCCGTTTTCTATCAAGGTAATGATATCAATGCTGCACTAGGTATTGCTGTATTTGGCAATAAGGTAATCGTCTCTGCCAGTCCGAATGTACTCCTGTTGACAGACGATGATGGAGATGAGGTAGCCGATCGCAAGGATACTCTATTTACTTCGATAAAAGGAATCGATGACGACCATGGAATCCATGCTTTTATATTTGGGCCAGATGGACGATTCTATTTTAATTTTGGAAATGCCGGATACCAAATCCGGGATAAGCATGGCAATCCAGTCAAAGACATCTTCGGGCGAACAATTGAAGGAAATGGTGAACCGTATCGTCAGGGTATGGCATTCAGGTGTAAACCAGATGGTTCGGAACTCGAAGTACTAGGATATAATTTTCGTAACATTTACGAATTGACCGTAGACTCTTATGGAAATATTTTTCAGTCGGACAACGACGATGATGGAAATAAAGGAGTGCGAATCAACTACCTCATCGAATATGGAAACTACGGTTATCAGGATCAAATAACAGGGGCAGGATGGAGAGAGCGCAGAGTTGGAATGAATCCGGAGATTCCCTTAAGACACTGGCACCAAAACGACCCCGGCGTTATTCCAAATATGCTTATGACTGGCGCCGGATCACCTGCTGGGATCACCTTTTATGAAGGAACTCTGCTACCGGAGGTTTTCCACAATCAAATTATTCATGCCGAGCCTGGCCATCAAGTCGTGAGAGCTTACATTACGAAGAAGATAGGTGCCGGTTATCAGGCAACCATCGAAAACATCCTTCAAAGTGAAGATAAGTGGTTTCGGCCTTCAGATGTGTGTATAGCACCTGATGGATCATTGTTTATCGCTGATTGGCATGATGCCGTGGTAGGCGGTAACGGTATGGATGATATCGAACGCGGCCGGATATATCGCGTTACTCCCATTGGACAAGAATATCTTTATAAAGTGCCGGAGATAAATCTAGAGTCGCTGGATGGTGCTGCTCAAGCACTAAAAAGCCCAAATCAGGCAACCCGGTATCTTGCCTGGAACAAACTCCATGATGCAGGTCTGGAAGCAGAACCAGCCCTGTTACAATTGATGAGTGAAGGAAATCAGGTAGCTTCGATTCGAGCATTATGGCTCCTCGCCCAACTACCACAAAAGGGCATGGACTATGTTCTTAAACTATTGAGTAGTCCCAGTGAAGATTTACGTGTGTCCGGAATCAGAATGCTTCGTCATCTATATCCTAACCATACGCTCAGCCAGCTTTCTCAAATGGCAAACGATCCTTCACCCCAGGTTAGAAGAGAAGTAGCAGTTGCTTTAGTCGGACAATGTTCTGATGATGCGGTAAACATCTGGCTTTCGTTGCTGGACCAGTTAGATCCAAATGATCGATGGGCCTTAGAAGCAATAGGTTTACCGGCCGACTTTTGTCCGGATCCGTTTTTCGACATGTGGATTAAAAAGGTTGGAAGTAATTGGAATTCAGATGTCGGTAAGGCACTCATTTGGCGTATTCACTCACCACATGCACTACCCTACCTAGAAAAGATTATTATGGACCCCAAAACGCCTCGTAGTGCTTTACCCAAGTACTTTCGGTCCCTGCATTTTATCCCAGGTCAAGAGAAAAATAAAATACTAGCCAATATTTTGAATATATCTCCATCTGACACGCTCATTTTGAAGGCAGTCTTACTGAGTATGGATTCAAAATATTTGTCCGATCATCGTAGCGTTTCTAAAAATATTATTGACAACCTCGATCTAATTAAGGGTTCATCCGAATGGTTTACCGCCGTCAACACGTTGCAACTAAAAGATCAAGCAGATCAGTTGTGGTCAATGATTGTTGATGATGGAGGGTCCGAAAAACAAAA
This sequence comes from Saprospiraceae bacterium, assembly GCA_020437045.1. GTDB lineage: Bacteria > Bacteroidota > Bacteroidia > Chitinophagales > Saprospiraceae > JABDMH01. The sequence goes on from JAGQWV010000078.1 coordinate 4,839, forward strand.
AGAGGCCTCGTTTACCCTACTCAAACTCAACGGTTTTTCCTACCTCCAAAGAAAACTTCAATCGATAGATCCGGATCAATATGAAAAGGTGATAACCCTTTTCGGTAATAATGCGAATTACGAAATGGCGAACTTCTTATCAAGAGAACTAAGTCGGGAAGATCTGGATTTTACAGTAAAACGTCGTATGGTCGAGTCATTGGGAAATTCAGGAAGTGGACAAAAAGTTTTATATGAAATGATCAACGAGGGGAGATTACAGGAAGATTTAAGATTACCGGCAGCGGTAAAACTGCTTAACTGTTGGAATTCAGAAATTCGAAATGAAGCTCCAGGCATTTTAGCCAGCATTCCGGGATCGAATTTTGGCAAAGAACCGGACCTGTTTAGTATTTCCCGGAAATCAGGAGACCCGGAAATAGGAAAAAAAGTCTTCCAGGCCCACTGTGCAACCTGTCATCAGATCAATGGTATTGGTGTTCGGTTTGGACCCGATCTCAGTGAAATCGGAGATAAGATGTCCAGCCGTGGCTTATATCAAGCCATCATCTATCCAAGTGCAGGTGTGAGCTACGGTTATGAGGGGGTCAACCTCACCTTACACGATGGCACTATCTATCAGGGTTACGTAGAAAGCAAGACGGATGAGGGCATCCAATTAAGAACTCAATCGGGTCAGACGATCGACATACGGAATATCGATATTAAGCAAAGAGAAGATTTACAAAAATCATTGATGACAGAAGGACTTTTCCAAACCTTTTCTGAAGAGGAGTTAATCGCGTTAGTTAGCTATCTCGAGACCCTAAAAAAATCAGAAGCCTTGTGATACCTTCTTTGTCAGTATCTAATTTGTATTCTTTTCTATCTAGTTAAAAATGAAGCAAATCGCGGAGGCACCTTTCACAGGATTATTCTTATTGACGGTCTTGCTCGTGATTCCACTCGGTTGTCTGGACACTATCGAAATTGATCTTCCTCAGCATGATCAATCTACGCGATTGGTTATTCAAGGTGTAGCTGAACGAAGTGATCATGCGTATCGCTTCTTTGTAGAAGTTTCCAAAACCGAAAAGCTTACGGATTTTCTCAAGGATGAAAGAGAAGATGCGGATATAGAAATACTCTATAATGACCAGGCAATAATATCACTGCAAAATGGATCGGATTATAGTATTGAGATAGACTCATTTCATCTGCTTTATGGGGGTAGTCCGGAGTCCTCTCTATTTAATATTCGGGTCAAAGTTGGAGATTCCACATTTGAATCGATTTCACAACCAATTTTTAAAGTGCCGGAAGGCGCTAGTTTGAAGATAAAATACGAGGAAAGGGAGGAACTGAACGATGAGGAAAATGTAATTACCCAACCCTATGTCAAATTACTCGTTACCGGTCCAGTCACCAATAGTAATAACCAGCGAGTCTCCTATCGATGGGATGTCTCAGGAGTGTATTTATTTAGGGAGGTCATCTGGACTCTAGATACGTCCTACGATCCAAGAATTTGTTATGTTTCAGATCCGGTGAGTCAAAATCAGGTGAATATCGTTAGTTCTGGAACCGTACTTGGTGACACCATTCGGGACTATGAAATCCATGAAACAACAGCGGATCACCGGTTTGCTACCGGTTATTATTACACCGTTGTCCAGAAATCTATTAATGAACAGGCGGCAAACTACTGGAAAGAAATCAGCAATAGTATTGACAGGAGTGGAACGATTTATGATCCTCCAGCCGGAATTGTATCTACTAACATCAGGCAGACAGCAGGTAGCACTGTCGATTTGTTAGGTTTTTTTTACACCGCGGGAGTTGATACGATACGTCTTTTATCCACAAGAGATGAAACAGGCAATCAACCACACCTGTGTGCCCACAAAATCGTGTCCGATGTCTGCTGCGATTGTATTCTAATCCGGAACAGCACCTATGATAAACCTGCCTACTGGCAATAAGTGTTTCGCCCGGCACCAAATTACTTAGTCAGCTTATACGGAATTCGGTAGGATTTGGTCAAAAGAGCATTTGCTTCCTTATTTTTAGAAAATTTCTCTTTGGCAGGATCCCACCGCAATGGTCGTCTTAATTGATAAGCAATATTAGCAAGGTTACAAACACTGGAAGACCGGTGGCCAGTTTCGACATCACAGACTGGCTCTGTTCTGTTCTTAATGGCATTGATCCAATCCATATAGTGATCCTCACTTTTGTAGACGTGCTTTTCACCTGATCCTATTTTGACTTCCGCTATTTCTATAGGGTCAGAATCCAGAAAACTTCTGCTCACATCCAGGGAACCCTTAGAGCCAATAAATCGCACCCCATGCCCGCGTTCAAAGTCCTCGTGAACCATCTCAACCCCATTATCATAAATCATCTTTAGCCCTCTTTTAGCTAGCGGATCAGAAGGAGGTATAAAAAGTACTGGTCCACTGCGATCCATGTCGAGAGCCCACTGGGCAATGTCAAACATATGTGCTCCCCAGTCGGAAAGTATTCCTCCCCCAAATTCACGATACTGTCTCCATTGGGCCCAGCTATCATCATCAATAGGGGGCGCTATACCGGGATTGTATTCACGGAAAGGAGCGGGACCCAACCAACGATCCCAGTTTAATCCGGCCGGAGTTTCTACTTTAGGAAGGGTACATGATATAGCTGGGTCACCAACACTAACAATTACCTTGGTTATCTCTCCTACATAACCATTCCTTACCAACTCCACAGCGTGCCTGAATATTTCCCAAGATCTTTGCATACTACCAGTCTGTAGCACTTTCTTATATTTCTTAACTGCACGGACCATTGCCCTTCCCTCCTGCACCGTGTGTGCCAATGGTTTTTCACAGTACACATCTTTACCAGCCCGCATCGCATCGATACTTTGAATGGCATGCCAGTGATCAGGAGTTGCAATCACGACAGCATCAATTTGGTCATTGTCCAAAAGATCATGGTATTCATCATATAAAGCGACGTCGTGTAGCATACCCTGGTTTTCCCGGGTCAAATTGCCGACATGCTTTTTAAATAATTCCAATCTATTTCGATCCACGTCACATCCAGCCATTAATGTGACTTCATCGATTTTACTAAATCTTCCCGCCAATCCTCTTGCTTGCTTCCCGGTGCCGATAAATCCAAGACCAAGTTTATCACTAGGTGCAATATATCCTGGCCCTCCCAAGACATGTCGAGGCACGATGGCAAAAGCTGAACTGATTAAGGTTATTTTTTTAAGAAATGCTCTTCTATTTGATTCTTTCCCTTTATATTCCTGTGACATTTTTAGCAGTTTTGTGTGGTTCGTAAATTAACAAAAACATAAGTGACTTAATGTCTATCCATTTAAAATTCATTCTTCCATTTGCGCTCCTTGCCTTCTGGTCCTGCCAGGAGAAAAATCAAAGTGTGCCAACTGTAAATTGGTCAAATTATCAGGGAGATGCTGGATCAAATCAATCGAGTCCCCTCCAACAAATCAATAAACAAAACGTAAAAAATCTAAAAGTAGCATGGACTTATCAAAGCGGCGATGCGGATTCGTTAAATCGTTCTCAAATCCAATGCAATCCTCTCATCGTTGATGGCATCCTCTATGGCACAAATCCAAAATTAAAACTCTTTGCCCTGGACGCTAGTAATGGAAAAGAACTCTGGACATTTGACCCTTTTGATGGCGGATACAATATGTATGGTATGGGTGTCAACCGGGGCCTCACATACTGGTCAGACCAAGAACAAAAGAGGATCTATTTCTGTGCCGGCACTTTTATTCATGCCATTGATGCTTCCACAGGACATTTGGTAAAAACTTTTGGTGATGGAGGCCGGGTAGACATTCATACCGGACTAGGAGAAAGGGCACAGAAGGATTTTGTAGTGGCCAATAGTCCAGGGGTGATCTATAAGGATTTTTACATCGTAGGAACCCGCGTTTCGGAAGCCATGGATGCCGCTCCTGGATATATTCGTGCCTTCAATATACACACGGGAAAACTGGAGTGGGTTTTTCATACGATTCCCCAGCCTGGAGAATTTGGCTATGAAACCTGGCCGGAAAACGCCTGGAAAGAGATGGGGGGTGCCAATGGTTGGAGTGGAATGAGTGTTGATCATGAC
>JAGQWV010000079.1 GCA_020437045.1 Saprospiraceae bacterium
TTACTGCGGAAATGCTGCACTAGTTAGCAGGTTCTCTACGACTTTGAATTTAAACTATGATCTTTGTCCGAGATATGAAGATGCATTTACAACGAAAGCTCGTCGGACATAAAGGTTCCGTTTATAGCATTGTTTTTGATTCCGGATCTCAACAAATCTATTCTGGCGGAGGAGATGGGTGGCTGGTAAGCTGGAATCGAGATGAGGCGGATGGAAAATTGATAGCGGATGTTGGTGATCAAATTTTTTGTCTTTCCGTTATTGAAGGTCAGCGAGTGGTGGCCGGGAGCATGAGTGGTGAGCTTTATTTTATTGGATTGTCATCTGCGGCAGGTCCGAGAAAGAAAGTTTTTCACCAAAAAGGAATTTATGATCTACTCAGCATTGGCCGTTATTTGATTAGTGCAGGCGGTGATGGTAAATTGGGCTTTTGGAATCTCGAAACCACCGAGATCGAAGAATCAATTGTTCTATCACATCATCGGATTCGATGTTTGGCATTAAGTCCAGATAAATCAGTCCTTGCTGTTGGTGACAGTCACGGTGACATTCGTTTCCTTTCGACCGATGATTGGCGGTTATTACATCGTATATCTGCGCATGATCCTTCTGTCTTTAGCCTGGCATGGCTGGATAATGAACGAATTGTATCGGGAGGAAGAGACGCTCATCTGAAAGTATGGGACTACCATAGCACTGATGAACCGCAATTCGATCTGGCCGCTCATTGGTACACTGTCAACCATATGCAATCTCATCCAAGTGACACCTTGCTGGCTACCGCAAGTCGTGACAAAACTATTCGCCTTTGGGAAACCATGAACTTTTCTGTTGTTCAGACCCTGGATGCTGCCAGGTCTGGAGGACATATTAATTCCGTGAATAGACTGGTATGGACGGATGATGGTAAGCAGTTGTTTGCAGGTAGCGATGACAATAGTATCTCTGTCTGGGAATTCTCTTGAATTTTTCGAATGACGAATCTCTAGTGCAGTATTTCCGCAGTAACTGATATTAGTGTTTAAGAATTCGATTTTTGCCAAGCAATGAGAGTTGCGAACTTGTCTGGTCACCTTATCATAAAATAGGTAGCCAGGTACGATCTAATTCGCCGGTTTACCATACCTGTTATTCGCTGAAGTTTGCGGATAGAAGTACATCATTTCAAATTGACCAATGGTTCGGAAGACGAATTGAAATCGCTAAATACAATGGTTGAGGCAATGCGATGGAAACTTGACTTATGGGTGAGATATTCAGCAGTTTTAATTATGATTCAGACTTCCCATCATATTGGATGAGAGCTTGCCGTTGAAAACAAGGAAAAAATGATTAATCAAATTATATTTGTGCCCGCATGATTCTTTCTGACAAAAAAATATTGGAATTGATGGAAAATGGGGAGATCGTCATCGAACCATTTGAACCGAAGTCTTTGGGAACAAATTCTTATGATGTGCATCTGGGAAAATACCTTGCTGTGTATGTCGATGAGTGTCTGGATGCGCGCAAGCACAACAAAATTAAAGAAATAGTGATTCCGGAGGAAGGTTATGTATTGCAACCTGGCCAATTGTATCTGGGTGTAACGCAAGAGTACACCGAAACGCACACTTGTGTACCCTTTTTGGAAGGCAAATCGAGTATTGGGCGATTAGGTATTGATATTCATGCTACAGCAGGTAAAGGAGATGTTGGTTTTTGTAATACCTGGACCCTGGAAATATCTTGCGTACAGCCAGTCAGAATTTATGCTGGCATGCCGGTAGGTCAACTAATATATTTTAGAGTAGAGGGAGAAATTACCAACTACTACAACCGTAAGTCCAGTGCTAAATACAATCAAAGAAGTATCAGACCGGTTGAGTCCATGATGTGGAAGAACAAATTCTAGATAACTATAAAGGGTTATTTACTAGTTCCAAAAGCATCAGCCCAGGCAAGCATTCCTCCTGTCAGATTCCACACGTTCTTAAAGCCATTTTGCTGAAGAAACTGTTGGGCCATTCCGCTTCTACTTCCAGAACGGCAATATAAGATCACTTCCTTATCCTTGGAATCAGCCAAATCGGCAATGGCATTGGGTAAGCTACTCATCGGTATTAGCTGCCCTCCGATATTAAATTCCTGGTGTTCATAGGGTTCACGAACATCGATCAGCACAAATTGCTCATCATTGTTCATTTTTTGTTTTAATTCTTGAACAGTAATATTCTTCACTTTTCAATTATTTAATGACTTCTATTAATCTGGAGGCCATTTTTTGCTCCGAATAATTTATAACTTTTATCAGATAAACACCAGTCTGAAGTGACTGTACATCTATCCTGGATTGCAGGGGCTTTTCCAGAATCCGAACCCCCGACAAATCATAGAGCTCAATTTTTCCTTCTTGATCTTTCCAATTTCCATCAAGGTGAATAAATCTACTCGTTGGGTTGGGGTAGATTTTGAGATCAGCCCAGGTATTAAAATCCTCTGCCCGGGTAGGAATAACACCTTCCGAACCCAATACCGGTCTGACCATCAATGCTCCCCGGCGCAAACCCGTGTCTGCCCCCCGAAACCATCCCTGCCCGGCATTGTAATAAAAGAATTGAATAGCATCTGGAGAGTTAAGATCGTAGCCTACGGGAACTTTAGATCCGGACAATGAGACTTGTTCCCAGCCTATGTAAAATTTGCCTTCTGGGACATCCAGACTGATTTTTTGTTCGTTGGTATCTAAGAATGCATAGGTGGTAAATCCTTGTAAAGTGTCATAATAACTGTCTGCGTAATATACTTTTACACCTAGCTGTGAATACTCGGGTTCATCATCCAAACGATCAATCCAAACGTACAAATTGAAGAGAGGAACCACACTATTGCCTTCAATATGAGGAATATGCATCTGCACTCCTTGCAGTTTGTCGGCAACATTATTGTGAAATTCCATGGCAAATGTCGTGGTGGAAACACCAGTTTCACCCCGGTCCTCCAGCGCCGATTCGGCGGTTCCATCATCATAGGCGTAATAATTGGCAAAACGGGTTGCCCGGGTCACAGAATTATTACTTCTGGCACCAAGAACTTCATCACCTTGGGAAAAGGCAAGATTGTTTATTACCGTATAGTCTTCACCAGGCTCAAGGATGCCAAACAATCCGGTTTGTAACATCTCATAATTACTTGATCCCTGGTCATTCATGTCAAAGTCAAAGGAGGTATTACCGGGTGCTAATGTCCATAGAGAGACGGGTTCGATAAAAGTGCGTCGTAATAAGGTTTGACCTTCATTGGATATGGTGACTGTAGGATCCGTCATGTTTAGGTTTTCCGGGCTGAGATTGTTCAGATGAGAGATAATATTCTGACGCACCTCGCCGATTCTAAATTGGTTTGCCGGCATACTGGAATATGTGTGTAAAATGGAAGTAGGGAGGTACTGAAACGCGATGTCCCGAACCTCTTCTCTGGTTACTTCATCTTCACCCAACCGCACATAATCAACGTGCCAAAGTTCTTGAAGCCCCTTGTTGGTCGATTTATTCCTGAAACGGAATTGGAATTTATTATGCAATAGCGTATCGGCAATGGCTATGCGGTAAAATGCAAAATCCGGTGCCGGATTGTTGTTGGGATAACTATCGGGTAGACCTTCGAGTTGGAGTACCCTTACCCAGTTACCCTGCTGGTTTCTAAAGTCCACCACCAATGAATCTTTGATGGTTGGAGGAAGTCCTACTCCGCGTGGTTGAGCAAAAAAAGACAGATACATTCCGGATTCGGAAGACAAATCTATAAATGTTGACGTCAGATCATCACTAAATCCTGCCTTTCCGCCATATGGTGTTCCGGAATCATTTAGTCCATCGAAAGTAGCCACACCCACGGTAAGCGGACGCTCGGCCAGGGTGGTATTGATAAAGACATCACGATCCAACCAATGGCTGGTATCTGGGTAGATGGTTGTCACTGAGAAATCATCAAAAAACGGAGTGCCAATCACTGGTCCACTGATGAAATCAATTTCAAATTCTCTACAAAAACCACTGGAATCACACACTTCCAGACAGACCACATCTATGCTCCGCTTGCCTGTATGCTGATATTGCAGGCAAGTATCTCCTTCCTGAATGGTACCTTGAAAATCGTCGCCACAGATACGGTAAGTTATAGAAAATGCTTCATCACTCAACATTTGTTCTGTTGGACAAAAAGTCACATCACCTCCGATTGGAACGAATACCTTGCATGGTCTTTCTTCCGAAGAACGTTTATAAATTAATTTGTTTCCAGGTAGGGCTGGATTGAGGGTCAGTCCAATTTCTACTGGTTGGGCCAGCGACCACTCTGATAAAAAGATGATAGTAAGAAGGAAAATGTAGTAGATACACTTAGTTTTCATCACAATTGTCTGGCCGCTTTTGGGTTAGATAAATCTTAATCGTGTCTCCGGTATATACCCGGCTCTCGGGGGTTGGATCCTGATTGTAAATAAACGCTTCATCAACATTGCTTACTGTACCATCGCTGATTTGTTCGCCGATGATCAGATCTAACGTCTGTAAGAGGAAAGAAGCTTCATCAAAAGATTTGCAGGTAAGATCAGGCATTGAAAGTGATCCTCCCGACTCTTTTGACAGTATCATCTCCAGCGTGCCACCTTTTTCAATTTGAACATCATCTTTTCGAACATCCGAACTTACGACCGTTTGACCTTTATAAATAACTTCCAGAATATGATCAGGGGCACCTGCATCATATTTTCGTCCAACGATTTTAGTATTTATCTCGAAGCCTTGTTTCAATTCCTTTTGTTTGCGATCATAGCTCTTACCATAAAGCACCGGTAATCGACCAAGCGGAATTTTGTCGGCGGCATCTTTGGTGATGGTAACGTAAATTTTTCGCTTCTGTTTTACCTCGCTCTCCGCTTTCGGATTTTGATCGATAATGATTCCACCTTCTTTTCCTACCAAAAAGACAGAGTCAACCACTTTGATCTGGAAAGACTTTTTCTTGGCATCCTTCATTGCCAAATCAACTGATTGGCCGGTATAATCGGGTAGCATTAGTGATTGTCCATGATGGGTATACCAACGCAGGAACAACATCACGGTGAGTAGAACACTGATTAAAAAAAGGGCTACTAAGCCAAGATTTCTCCAGAGCATGTTTTTCTAATATTATCTGAGCCGATTGTCAATGCTAGATTCTTCAGGACAAAAAAACATATCGGCCGATAAAGGTAAACTTTAATTCCCTTAGCATACATATGGCATTAAAAGAATATGTTTATCATCCTAATTAATGGATCTTTGTGAGCGAATTTGCCCTATGGATTGGTAAATACTCGTTCCTTCTAATTGTAAAAGCATATCCTATACGCTTTCTTGATGAATAAAGAGATACTTCGACTAGCAATTCCAAACATATTAAGCAACGTTTCTGTACCCCTCCTTAGTACAGTAGATACCGCTTTGATGGGACATTTGTCAGAAGCACATCTGGGAGTAGTGGGGCTTGGTGCCATGATTTTCAATCTTGTCTATTGGAATTTTGGATTTTTGCGTATGGGAACTACGGGAATGACCGCTCAGGCTTACGGTGCTCAGCAACATCAACAAATGGCCAATCTACTGGGTAGATCATTGGTTGTAGCGATAGCGATAGCCTGCCTCATCATTTTGTTTCAGAATCCTTTTGCATCGGCCGGACATTGGTTTTTTAAAGTGGCTGAGGATCAGACCGATTTGGTGCAGACTTATTTTGGAATTCGGATCTGGGCCGCTCCTGCCACCTTAGCGTCCTATGTGGTTTTTGGGTGGTTTTTTGGAATGCAGAATGCTGTCTATCCGCTGATACTAACCGTAGTTGCCAATGCTGTGAATATCCTGCTTAGTTATCTGTTCATACATTATTTTGATATGGGTATTGCCGGGGCAGCTTGGGGAACCGTGATCGCTCAGTATATTGGAATACTATTGGCTGTAGTTCTTCTCTACACGAGATATCACGACTATCTTGTCGACATGCTAAGAGGTGCTTTTGACGACGCTTCAGAATTAGCTAAATTCTTTTCTGTCAATCGTGATCTGTTTATCAGAACCATGAGTTTGACTTTTGCTTTTGCTTTTTTTTATCGGCAATCATCAGCAGCAGGAGCAACCATGTTGGCTGTCAATGTGATCTTGCTTCAATTGACCAACTGGATGTCTTACGGTATCGATGGTTTTGCTTATGCTGCTGAGAGCTTGGTGGGTAAATATAAAGGAGCGGCGGATCATCGTGAGGGCAATCGTGCCATACGTCTAGTGATGATTTGGGGCCTGGCATTGGCGATTATTTTCAGTTTGCTCTACCTGGTTTGGAGTAAACCGATTTTTGGAATATTCACCAATCAACAGGAGGTTATCGCTGCTGCTGATCCATTTTTATGGTATATGGTTGTGTTTCCTCTTGCTGGTTTTCTCTGTTATATCTGGGATGGCATTTATATTGGACTCACCGCAACAGTTACCATGCGAAACGCCATGTTGATTTCCCTGGCTCTTTATTTGGGAATTTATTACCTCTTAAGGGATTTTTGGCCGGTGCATGGACTTTGGACTGCGTTATTAATTTTTCTGGTGATCCGCGGGTTGATCCAGAGTATTTACTTTGCTAAAAAAGGATGGGCAATTAATTAAACTTTTTATTCTTTGTGGTATGCCAGGTCAGTGCATTTTTGCGAAAGGATTTCATATTAAACTCTTTCAAATGTTTTCTTCTGACCTCCCTGTATCGTACCTTTGGTTTCATCGTCCTTTGGAATCCTTTTTTAATCCAACTGGAATCCAGATTTCTTAAGCTTTAATTCTTTGCTCCATGCCTGATTTTCTACATCTACACTGTCATACTCAATATTCACTTCTGGATGGTGCTTCACGCATCGAAACCCTGATGGATAAGGCAGTTGCCGATGGACATAAAGGGGTAGCGCTTACAGATCACGGCAATATGTACGGGGCTTTTAAATTTGTCAATGAGGCAAATAAGCGAAAACTGAAGCCCATTGTAGGATGTGAATTTTATTTGGTAGAAGACCGGCATGTCAAAAGTTTTTCGCGAAAGTTAGGACAGCGAGACCGGAGGTTTCACCAGTTGTTGCTGGCCAAAGATGAGGTGGGATATCGCAACCTTTCGAAATTGTGTTCATTGGGGTTCATTGAAGGACTGTATGGCGAATATCCCCGTATTGATAAAGAGCTGCTCTTGCAATATAGTGAAGGTCTCATCGCTACCAGCTGTTGTCTGGCAGCGGAGATTCCGGCTACTATTCTGTCTGGCGACCTGGAAAAAGCCGAAGAACTGGTCAAATGGTGGCTCAATGTTTTTGGAGAAGATTATTATATAGAGCTGCAAAGACACCGTGGTCTGGAAGACATTGATGGATCGGGTAAAAGTCAGGAAGATATCAACCAGGTGTTGTTAGGCTTTGCCAAAAAATATAATATAAAGACCATTGCTACCAATGATGCACACTATGTAGAAGAAGAAGACTGGAGACCGCATGATATTTTGCTGTGTATAAACACCGGAAGCAAACTGGACGATGAAAAGCGCTTTAAATTCAGTAGCTCGGATTATTTCTTCAAGACGAAAGGTCAGATGTCCGATCTATTTGCTGATGTTCCCGAAGCACTGGATAACACGGTAGAGATTTTTGACAAGATAAAACCATTAAATCTTAAACGTGATGTTCTCTTGCCAGCTTTCCCACTTCCCCAGGGATTTAAGAGCCAGGACGATTATCTGAAGCATTTGACCTTTGCCGGAGCCGCTAGGCGATATGGTACAATCGATGCCAAAATTGAAGAACGACTCAATTTTGAGTTGGAAGTCATTCGCCAGAGTGGCTATCCCGGGTATTTTTTGATTGTCCAGGATTTTACCTCATCGGCCAGGAGTATGGGAGTCAGTGTAGGACCAGGAAGGGGTTCTGCCGCCGGATCGGCAGTAGCCTATTGCCTCGGAATCACCAATATAGATCCAATTAAATACGATCTGCTTTTTGAGCGATTTCTAAATCCGGAAAGGGTGTCGATGCCGGATATTGATATTGATTTTGATGATGAGGGAAGGTCTAAGGTCATCGACTATGTGGTGGAAAAATATGGTCGAAATCAAGTCGCCCAAATAATTACCTACGGTTCTATGGCTGCCAAAATGTCGATCCGAGATGTGGGTAGAGTGCTGGATTTGGATTTGAAGGAAGTAGATCGGATTTCCAAATCATTTCCCCAGCAGCTTGGTGTCAGTTTACAGCAGGTGCTGGGTTCTGGAAATAGCAATAAAGCACTCAAAGACGCCCTTAATTCTGATGATTTAGAACGCGCGGAGAAAATCATCAATATGTCCAAGCAGGATGATTTAGTTGGACTCACATTGCGTACCGCAAAAGAACTTGAGGGAAATATTCGGAACACTGGCCTACATGCTTGTGGGGTCATCATCACTCCAGGCGATATCAGTAATTATGTACCAGTGGCAACCGCCAAAGATGCAGACCTTCTGGTTACACAATTTGATAACAGTGTAGTGGAGTCGGCTGGGCTGCTCAAAATGGACTTTCTCGGACTAAAGACGTTGAGTATTATTAAGGACGCGGTTGAGATCGTCAGACAAAGGCACAAAATCGAGTTGGATATGGATGAAGTGCCACTGGATGATCAAAAGACTTTCGAGCTCTTTCAGCGGGGGGATACGGTTGCCGTTTTCCAATATGAATCCCCCGGTATGCAAAAGCATTTGAAAAATCTCAAGCCGAACAAGTTTGAGGATCTGATTGCAATGAATGCTCTTTATCGTCCCGGGCCATTGCAATATATTCCCAATTTCATTGCCAGGAAGCACGGTAAGGAGACCATATCTTATGATTTGCCTGCCATGGAGCAAATCCTGGCAGAGACTTACGGTATCACGGTCTACCAGGAGCAGGTGATGCTACTTTCGCAGAAATTAGCCGGATTTAGCAAAGGTCAGGCAGATGCTTTGCGTAAAGGTATGGGAAAAAAGAAGAAGGAGATCATTGATGAATTATACCCAATCTTTTTAGAGGGTTGCTTGAAAAATGGCCATCCTCAAGAGGCCGTAGACAAAATTTGGAATGACTGGCAGGCATTTGCTTCTTATGCTTTTAACAAGTCTCACAGTACATGTTATGCATTTGTGGCATTTCAAACCGCCTATCTGAAAGCACATTATCCCGCTGAATTTATGGCCTCGGTGCTTACACATAATAAAAATGACATCACTAAGCTCAACTTTTTCTTGCGGGAATGTAAAGCACTTTCATTAAGTGTCTTGCTACCCGATGTGAATGAAAGTGGTGTCAATTTTTCGGTCAATGCGATGGGGCAAATACGAATCGGATTGTCCGCTATGAAAAATGTAGGTGCCGGTGCGGTCGAAGAGCTGATTTTAGAACGAGACAGTAACGGTCCTTTTTTCAATTTTCTCGACATGATGCGGAGATGTAATCTTCGCGTACTTAATAAGAAGAGCTTTGAGAATATGATCATGGGGGGTGCACTGGACTGTTTTAGCGAAACGATACGATCACAGTATTTTGCACCATCTGACAAATACGGGACCTTTATCGAACATGCCCTGCGTTATGGTAATGCCTTCCAACAGCAGCAGGAAGAAAATGCCGTAAGCTTGTTTGGGGGGACCGATGAAGTCCTCATCCCCGAACCATCCATCCCCGAAGCAAATCCATGGACGATGATGGACCAGTTGAACAGAGAAAAAGATATCATAGGAATCTATGTCAGTGGTCACCCTTTGGATTCCTATAAACTGGAATTAGAAAACTATATCAACTGTGAGCTGATTCATTTTGAACGGGTACAAGCCCAAGGGCGTCAGTTGAAAATAGCCGGGATAATTACTCAAGCCATGCATGGGGTTAATCAACGGGGTAACGGTTACTGTCGATTTACCCTGCAAGACTATAACGGATCGATCGAATTGTATCTCAGTGGTGATATGTATATGAAACACCGAGGTTATATCGAGGTTGGTCAGGTAGTCTATGTTGACGGCGTATTTAAAAGTCGCTTTCAATCGGATGAGTTGTTTTTTGATCCCCAGTCTATTCGATTGTTGGCTACGTTAGGAGATGAACTCACCAAATCAATAACCCTTAAAATACCTTTACACCAAATTACTCCGGAATTTGAAAAATCTCTGGATAGTCTATGTACTCAGTGTAAAGGAAAACATCACCTTCGGATGGTAGTATATGACGAAGATCTCCAGATTCCTTTTCTTGCGGAAAAAAGAAAAGTACAGGTCGATAGCAAGCTATTAAAGCAATTAGAAACAATGGGTGTACCGTACAAGCTTAATTAAAATGTCCATGATCTAAATTCGGCCAGAAAACTTTCATCCTGCCAATAGAGCACCAAAGTTTGCGTTATGATTAGATGTACATCAGTAATCGTACACCTATGTTCAAACCATTGTTGTTGGTTTTCTTCTTGTTGCCTCTTTTTACGTGGAGCCAGAATGACTTTAAGCCGCTAGTGTTAGACTACACAACACTAGCGCCTATGTTAGAGAAAAATAATGACACAATTTATTTAATAAATTTTTGGGCAACCTGGTGCAAGCCATGCATTGAAGAATTACCATTTTTTGAGCAAGTCAGGCAAGATCAATTTCCAACGCCGGTCCAGGTTATTTTAGTAAGCCTTGATTTTCGAAATCAACTTGATAGCAAATTAATTCCGTTCTTAAAGGAAAATAAAATTAAATCTAAGGTCGTCGTGCTGGATGATTCCGATGCCAACTCCTGGATCGATAAGATAGATCCCCGGTGGTCAGGAGCTTTACCGGCTACTATTGTTTATAAAAATGAGGATAAGAGATTTTTTCCGGACGGTTTTCAAAGCTATGAAGCAGTCAAAGAAGTATTAGTTAGTTTTTAACCACTAAGCCAAATTCATATTCGAAATAAAATAATCTATCATGAAAAAATTATTCTTCCTAATTATTTTAATGACAGGCACGATGGTGTTTATGTCGATGAAAAAAACCGGAGATAAACCTTACGAGATTGGCGAAAAGGTAGATGACTTTCAATTACAGAATATTGATAATAGCTGGATTCAGCTAAGTGATTACATGGGTGAGGAGGGAGCCATCATCATTTTTACTTGTAATACCTGTCCTTATGCACAATTATATGAAGACCGAATTATCAAAATGCATGAACGATTTATAAAAATGGGGTTTCCGGTGTTGGCCGTAAATCCAAATGATATTGTTCAAAAACCTGGTGATAATTTTGAAAATATGCAGAAAAGAGCCAGCGAAAAGAATTTTCCCTATGCCTATGTTTTAGATGAAAATCAGGAGGTCTATCCTAAATTTGGAGCCACAAATACTCCTCAGGTTTTTCTGATTGATAACAATATGCAATTGAGGTATTCTGGTGCAATTGATGATAATCCACAGAACCCTGATGCCGTAAAAATAAATTATGTGGAAAATGCTATCGAAGCAATAATGTCGGAAGAAAACCCCGACCCTTCTCGTACGAAAGCAATTGGTTGCGGTATAAAAGCTAAAAAGAAAATGGGATAATTGGGAGCCTATTAGAAAATTTAAAAAAGGGTATCTGAATATGAATGACAGATACCCTTTTTACAATACTATTTTACTAAAGAAGCCATTAGTCCAGATAAATCTGCATGATTAGTCGTTACGCCCTCTTTCAAGGTCTCTAATCGCTCGTTGAATTGGCCGAGTTGGTTATTTGTATTGTCAACAAAACTTGTTAGATCTTCTACTTCTGTTAAAGTGCCGGGATCAAAGGTTTTTGCGCTTACATTTTCCTTTAATTTATCGACCATGTCGGATTTAGCATTCCATTCGTCAAGAAGAAGACCAAAATCATCGGTCAATCCTGTCAATTCATTACCTACACTCATTAGATTTTCTTTTGCCATTAAGATTTTATCCTGTTGTTCAGTCGGTAATGTGGCGAAAGCGCTGGAGTCAATTTCTACTCCGGCTATTTTCTGTGTAAAGTCTGCATTTGCTTCATTTAATGAATTGGAAAATGCTGATGCCATATTTGCAACAGCGTCCCATTTCGACGTAAGGTTATTTATGGCACTGATTTCTTTGTCAAAAGATTTACAAGATGCCAGCAGTAGGGTTAGAGATAAAAACAAAAAAATGTTTTTCATAAGAACTGAATAGTTTTAATTTAACACAAAATTAGATAGCCTGTACATGTCAAGTATCTTTTTTTTAAACTTTATTTTTAGATCAAATGGGATGATCCTGCAAAGTTTAACTGTGTGAAATGGCTTTTTTGATCGATTCTATTTGTTCTGCATCGCTTTCCCATTTGCTAACCACCGCTTTTCCATGAATCGTCGTCAAACCAATTGAGTCGTGATCGATTAAAGGATATACTTTCTTCGCTGAAGCATGAATCTCCCGGGCCCCGGTTTCTTTGAGTAGAGCAGCAGCATTTTCAGGAAGGACACCTGCTCCTGGCATGATAGAAAGTTGACTTCCTGTGGCGATTTCAACCATCTGTCGGATTCGACTCCTCCCTTCCCAGGCGCTTGGAGCAGCACCTGAGGTTAAAATGCGGTTGTATCCGGTTTCCATAATTATATGTACGGCATCAAACATGTTTTGACAGACATCAATAGCCCGGTGAAAAGTGATGTCAAGTGTACCTGCCACCTCTTTGAATAGTTGGAGATTTCGTTGATCAAGGTGCCCGTCATGTTTTAAACAACCAATCACAATTCCCTGTACTTTGGATTTGATCAGGACCTCGATGCTACGGACCATTGTTTTGATCTCGTATTGGTCGTAAACAAAATTTCCTAATCTGGGTCGTATTAAAACATGGATTGGCAGGTCTATAGCATCTCTGATGCATTCCAACAGGCCCAAATCGGGAGTCAGGCCACCAGTCTGTAAGGCGGTACAAACTTCTATACGATCAGCCCCACCTGTTTTTGCCGCCAGAGCCGACTCTAAAGAATGGACTGCTACTTCTAAAATATTATCTGTTGAATTCAATTTCATATCTTTCTGGCATGAATTGGGCGAAGCTAATTAAAAGTCTTTTAGTGACACTTCCATGTGTCCTTATTGCCTGTAATACAGGAGAAAATAATATACACCTAAAAACGATGGACTTGTTGGAGTACGGTATTCCGATTACGATTGAGGTGCCGGACAGTGCAAAGGTCAAGACCATGGACTGGGGCATACAAAAAGATATTTCGATCGGAGGTGCTCCGGGGTATAGTCTGCAAATCTTTAGTTCGCAGGTCAGCACGCACGATATGGCGGTGGCCATTAAAGATCTTAGACAAACGGTTGAAGATGGTGTTTATTTTTCAAAATTTATCAAGGAAGATACAGATGGATTTATTTTTGAGATGATGATTGATACGGTCATAAACTACGACTTCCGGCATTTGAAAATTCAAGGAGATCGGGAATATCTTTTTCAAGCTGGCATGTCCGATACATTTACCCGGGAGGAGATAGAAAAATTGTATGATGTGGCAAAGAAGGCCCGCTGAGAAGGTAGATTTCGTCGATCTTGGTCGCACATACAAAGCGATTGCTTACTGATTTCGCGAACATTCTGAAGATAAATGATGTTTAAAATCTAGCATGTTATTAGAGAGTAACCAAATTCATTTTTCTTCCTTAGCATGCTAAATTATTACCCAAACTCCACTGCAATTAATACGTTAATCAACAAAAACTAATACAAGACATGGCATTTACACTTCCAGATTTACCTTATGCTAAAGATGCATTAGCACCACATATTGATGCAAAAACGATGGAAATCCACCATGACAAGCATCATGCAGGATATACCAATAATTTGAATGCTGCTATTGAAGGCACCCCATTGGCCAATATGACCATCGAGGAAATTTTAGCCGGCGTGTCCGGTCATAGCCCTGCGGTTCGAAATAATGGTGGAGGATTCTACAATCATAGTCTTTTTTGGCAGATAATGTCGCCTAATGGAGGAGGAGAACCCGGTGGTGATCTCGGTGCTGAGATTACCCGAAAGTTTGGTTCATTTGCCGAATTTAAGGATGCATTTTCCCGGGCTGCAGCCACACAATTCGGTTCCGGTTGGGCGTGGCTCCTGGTGGATAAAGCAGGCCAATTGGCAGTGACCAATACCCCTAATCAAGACAACCCGTTAATGGATGTCGCAAATGTACACGGCACTCCGATTTTGGGAATTGACGTTTGGGAACATGCGTATTATCTGAACTATCAAAACAGAAGACCAGATTATATCAGCGCTTTCTTTAATGTGATCAATTGGTCAGAAGTAGCGCGACGGTATAAGGCAGCTAAATAAGACTCAATCAGAGTTTTTATAATATATACTTTGGTTATAATATTCGTAAGGGAGATTAAATTCTCCCTTTTTTGTTTCAATAGAGGTGGGTGATTATCATATTCCAGAGACTCTTTCCGAATGGGTATAAATATTAAAGCGATCAGGACGAAGAAATCCGATAAGTGTCATTCCGTTTTCTTCGGCAAGCTCGATAGCAAGAGAGCTGGTGGCTCCCACTGCGGCCATGAGCGGAATACCGGCCATCAATGCTTTCTGGACTAATTCAAAACTGGCTCTTGAACTTACCACAATCGCCTTATCGGTCAGTGGGAATGGAAATTGTTGCAATGAAAAACCAATCAGTTTATCCACTGCATTGTGACGACCTATATCTTCTTGAATGGCAACGACACCTTCTGAGCCAATCAATGCTGCTGCATGAATGCCACCGGTGCTGGCAAATACGGTCTGTGCTTTTTCCAGCTTCGTTGTCCAATCTAATATTTCTTCTGTAAGAAAAGTTGGATTTCCACGCTGTAACATAAAGGGTATGGTACTCCTTATGTCATCCAATTTATGTTTGCCACAGACACCACAACTGGAATTGACATAACTATTACGTTCCTGGTGGAGCAGGTTGACCGGTAAGTCTTCTCGCAAGTCTACCAATATTTCATCTTCCTGCAATTGCTTGATCTGAAGGATGTCACTTCTTTTATGGATAATGTTTTCGGTATAGAGGTATCCTGTGGCAAGCAGCGAATCCTGACCGGGTGTACGCATCGTCATTGCCAGATTGGATAGTTGTCTTTTGTGACGTGGTCCATATCTCAATACAATTTGTAACGGAGCCTCCATGGTTACCTTGTCCGGTGATGTATGGAGATCCTTTCCGTCAAACCGGGTAACAGCAACGGACCGAATCGCCGGATTGAATTCCCTATCCATGCGATTCGTTGGGATTTGGAAATAGGCTCGATTCGTCTTCTTTTGGTCGTTCTGTAAGACATTTAAAGTCTTTTTCTACCAGGAGATAGAAATCGTCTGATCCGGAGAGGGGCAGATTCCATTCATGACTGACCTGTTCATCCAAATGCCAATCCCCTAAAATAGATTTGGGAAGATGGATATTCAGATGTCCATCCGTAAAATGGACCATAGCCCCCTGCTGGTTGTCCAATGATATTCTGGTGACCAATTTTTGCTCACCGGGAAACTGTGTTTGTGATTGAATATGACCGTTTAATATCAGGCCTTCCACTTCTGGCATCGACAGTCTTATCCGTATTGTATTGTCTTTCAATCTTAATTTCATCTTGAATAATGGTACTTTTGTGGTACAAGTTAATCGTAAAATTTACCAAAGGCAATCATGACAAAATATAGAAAGGAAAAAGATAGTATCGGTTATGTAAATGTACCGGAAGATAAGTACTGGGCGGCTCAAACGCAGCGATCCAGCGAGAATTTTAAAATTGGAGGACATCAAATACCTATTGAGGTGATACGGGCATTTGCGGTACTTAAGAAGGCTGCTGCCCGGACCAATGTGGAGTTAAATGTGCTTCCAGCTGCAAAGGGAAAGCTGATTGAAAAAGTATGTGATGAAATTCTTGCGGGCAAGCTGGATGACCAATTTCCCCTGGTGGTCTGGCAAACCGGGTCCGGTACCCAGTCCAATATGAATGTAAACGAGGTCATTGCCAACCGTGGGCATGTGATTAAAGGAGGAAAATTGACCGATGAAAAGAAAGTTTTACATCCCAATGATGATGTAAACAAAAGTCAATCTTCTAATGATACTTTTCCAACAGCAATGCATATTGCTGCCTACCAATACGTGGTGGAACACACCATACCTGCCCTGGAAAATCTCAGAAATGTGCTGCAAGAGAAATCAAAATCCTACATGACAGTGGTGAAAATTGGCCGGACCCATTTTATGGATGCAACTCCCGTAACATTGGGTCAGGAACTATCTGGATTTGTATCGCAACTCGATCACGGAATTGCGGCTATTAAAAACTCCTTGAAACATCTGGCCGAATTAGCCCTGGGAGGTACCGCTGTAGGCACAGGACTAAACACACCAAAAGGATATGCTAAGTTGGTGGCAAAGAAAATTGCTGAAATTACCGGCCATCCATTTGTTTCGGCAAAGAATAAATTTGAAGCTCTTGCTACCCACGATGCCATGGTGGAAACTCATGGCGCCTTGAAAACAGTGGCTGTTTCTCTGATGAAAATAGGGAATGACATTCGCATGTTGTCCAGTGGGCCAAGAAGTGGAATCGGTGAAATTATCATCCCTACCAATGAGCCCGGGTCGTCAATTATGCCCGGTAAAGTCAATCCAACGCAATCCGAGGCTTTGACCATGGCAATGGCTCAGGTGATGGGCAATGATGTGGCAATCAGTATCGGCGGCATGAATGGTCATTTTCAATTGAATGTTTTTAAGCCAATGATCATTTTCAACTTTTTGACATCTGCACGACTCATTGCAGATTCCTGTAATAGCTTCGAAGAACATTGTGTAAGAGGACTGGAGCCTAATTATGCCCGGATAAAAGAGCATTTAAATAATTCGCTAATGTTGGTGACAGCCTTAAACACCAAAATTGGTTATGACAAAGCTGCTGAAATTGCCAAAAAGGCCTATAAGGAAAATACCACTTTAAAGCAGGCGGCTATCGATTTAAAATATGTATCGGGTGAAGATTTCGATAAGTGGGTTCGTCCGGAAGACATGATTTAGAATCTTATTTTCGATCCAATCATAAGAACCTAAACGAAAAAGATCTGACTATGGATTTTCATTTATTCTCATCAGAGACCTATAAGAGAAGGAGGGACCAACTGATGACCGGGTTTGAAGAGGGCTTAATCTGGATATTAGGCAATGGAGAGGCACCAAAGAATTATACCGACAATACTTATCAATTTAGGCAGGATAGCAATTTCTTATACTATGCCGGTATTGATTTACCCGATTTTTCCTTGCTAATTGATCTTCAAAGTAGCCGGACTTATCTCTGTGGTGATGACCGTTCCGTAGAGCTGGTGGTTTGGATGGGACCCCAACCTACCGTAGCCGCGTTGGCTGAAAAAGTAGGAATCCATCATACCTTGTCGAATGATCAATTAAAAGAGCGAATTTCTCAGGCCGTAAAAAAGAGCGAAAAAGTACATTACTTGCCGCCTTATCGGGGATTTTCTAGAATTAAATTGGCTGAATGGTTAAATAAAGCTTTGCCTGAAGTGGAAAAGGACGCTTCTGTCGAACTGATTAAGACGGTGGTTAAGCAACGGTCAATCAAAGAGAAACAAGAACTTGATCAGATGGAAATCGCTCTCAGCATAACCCGGGATATGCATCTGGAGGTTATGTATGAGACCAAGGCTGCAAAGAAAGAAAGTGATTTAGTTGCTCAATTGATGCAGGTCGTTCACCGGACAGATGTGGACATAGCTTATCCCATTATTTTAACGATCAATGGACAGACGCTCCATAATCACTATCATGGTAATACTTTGCAGGATGGTCAGTTGCTATTGGGTGATTTTGGAGCGGAATGTCCCATGCATTATGCTGGTGATATCACCAGGACTATCCCGGTAAGTGGCAAGTTTACATCGGCACAAAGAGATATTTATTCGATCGTTCTTGCCGGACAGCAGAAAGCGATAGACCTAATGAGGCCCGGAATGACTTATAAAGAAATCCATTTGGCAACAGCCAAAGTGATGACCCAGGGTCTTGTGGATCTAGGCTTTATGAAAGGAAATATAGATGAAATTGTTGCTGCCGGGGCACATGCTTTGTTTTTTCCACATGGACTTGGACATATGATTGGTCTGGATGTACACGACATGGAAGATTTGGGTGAAGACTATGTAGGTTATAATGATGAGATTAAAAGAAGTAATCAGTTTGGACTTCGATCATTACGTTTTGGAAAGGAACTATCTGCAGGTATTGTGTTGACCGTTGAACCAGGGTTGTATTTTATTCCGGAGTTGATTGAAATGTGGTCTGCGGAGAAAAAATTTAACTCATTTATTTCTTATGAAAAGCTTGATCCCTTCAAGA
>JAGQWV010000080.1 GCA_020437045.1 Saprospiraceae bacterium
CCATGGGACTGATCAGGCTAAAGTTCAAATCTGCTACCCAGGCATGAGTCACATTAAGATTGGTGATCCGGACATTGGTGATCTGGCCCGATGCAGGTACATTGATGATGGACTCTACTCCCGTAGGATTATCATCAGGTATACCAAGATTTAAATTAGTGAGGGCATATTCGGTACCTTTGGCTGGACTAATAATGACGGGGTTTTGATTGTACGAGGCCCGGCATAAAGGATCATTGGCAAAGCGAACCAATACACTGTAACTCCCGGGAGCCAAATTAGTAAATGTATTGCTCATCTGCCAAGTATTACCATTAACGGAATATTCCAGTGTGCCACCAGTTGCATTGATCGTGATCGAGCCTATCTGATTATTACAATCGTTGGGATCCACCTTCGATACCGAATTAATGACCGGTGGATTGTTGCAGGGTACCAGACTATTGGTACTAACGGTGATATTATAGCCACAATTGACAGCTTCGGCATCAGATACCGGATTGACAAAATTGACGGTAGCAATTGTTTTCCAGGTCACGGCCGCATTTGTAGTCTGAGCTATCCCAAAGCCTACAAAGCCTTCCTGCCCTACATCACCATAATCATCGTCATAACTTTGTGCAAGCATGGCATGGCGATGCCCCCAGTTACTCGTCGCGTCCACATAAATCCACCCAAAAATCGCATCGTACGTAACAATTGTTGGAGAAACAGTCCCATCTGAATTGGCGTAAAGATTTTCGATACCACCGCCAAATTCCGTACAGCCGTTGGGATAGGCACCTGCAATTCTTCCCTCGGGACAATTTGCCGGCATATTATCCGGATGACAGTGCTCGAATACATTATTATCTACATTATACTGAGCCCAATCCTGGGACACCTGATCAAGATTGGCTTCAATTCCATTAAAGGGCAGGCCTTTCACGCCCCCCATTCCATAATTCACACCAGCTCTTGATGTCCGTTCGTCGTTCATAATATATAGAGCTTTCTGATCTATACTATAGCCATCCCAGGTCGTTTGATCCGGCAGATTCAGATTTTGAATGGCGTTGGCCCCCAGTCCCAGCTGGGTCTCTTCCTGTCTGCGAGCTGCATTAAAGGTGTTTTCTATGGTTGTCACCGTAGACCAATCTTTAGCCACCATGACATTCGAATTCAGATCCTTGGGCTCATCAGCGGCCTGACCAAACAAGCATACCGTACTGATTGCCAAAACGGTTAATAAGTATAATTTTTTCATAGATGCTATGTTAAAAGGGAAATACCCGTGTAGGAACTAGCGCAACTCCCTTCGATGATATGATTTTAAAATCTACCTACACCGCTGCACTCATGGGTGTAGGTTCGAAAGAAATCAATCCCAACTCGAAGCCTCGCCGCACGAGACCTGCGGAGTTCCTTACCGACAATTTTTCCAGGAGATTTTTTCGATGGGTCTTGGCTGTGTGGTTGCTTATGTACAACTTCTGAGCAATTTCGTCATTGGTATTTTCATAAGCGATCAATTTGAGAACTTCCTTTTCGCGATTGGTGAGTGAGTTTGACATTTCTATTTTGGTTTTCGTAGAAAAATGGGTTATTTACGGGGTTCTTTAAATGTAGGAATAACTTATGTTTATTCCTGCTACCACTTCCCGAACAGCATTGATTCCTTTCCCAATGACTGGATTTATTTTGCGAATGACATTTCCGACTTTTCAATAACCGGGCATAACCTACAGTTCTCTGCTGATAACACTACCCGGAAAATAAAATGTAGTATCCAATGATCTCATTTTTATTGAAATTCTGATTCAGCGCGTTGCACTACATCGACATTAAATTTGGATCAACGATGAGTATCAGCTACTGATCTCTATGCTCTGCAAGAAATACAGGCACTTTTTTAATTGGCAGATGAGAAGGCTGATGTCTGGTTTCTTTTAAGAGGACTGATTCTTCCGCAACGATTGTCTGTGACGAATCACCGACAGATCTTTTCACTCAAAAATCATCTAAATAAAATCAATCTCTTGCAAAGCCCGGCACAATTGTGGTGATGAAAATGGCTTATAAAGAATCCCCGTTGCAGCTCCTGAATCATCAATAACCACCGGATGTAAGTCGGAATTTGCTAATCCTGTAATCACCAGTAGGTAACGGCTTTTCTTTTGCAATAAATTAAAGTCAAAGGAATCGATCCAGCCATCGAGTGCCTGAAGATTTGTAATAATCAAGTCTGGTATATAGCTCTCCAAATCCACAAAAGCACTAAAAAAATCCTCATAGATCCGGATATCAACAGCACCTAAAATTTCGAGCTGATTTTTTAGCATCCAAGAAATCACCGGATTATCTTCTATGACCATAATCCGCATAGATATAAGTTTCACCCCAAAAAAATAAGTGATTTCAAATAGATAATCTACTAATCCTCCTAACTGGTAGGAATTCATTGGTCAATGAACCGATATCTTTATTAAACAGTATGCGTAGATCGTCCTGAAAGAAGAAATATTACTCCAGCTGTTGATCATCCCAGGTAAGTTGTCGATATAGATGGATACTAATAGTCCCCAATATACGTACCTGGCTAAACTAAAAGATCCAGCTGTTTGCCATCAGTCGTCATGAAAAAATCGCTTGTATCCGTTTCATGTCGAAAGAGGTAACTGGTTAATTTCTATCTTAGACAACAGGCCCAATGATCAAAGCAAAAAATTGATTCAGAGAATTTATAAAAGTGATTCATGAATACATTCCGGGTTATGATTGTGGAAGACGAACCACTCGTCGCTTTTGATCTTAAAATGCAGTTAGAGAAAACCGGACTTAGCATCACGCATGTCTTTGAATCCGGAGAAGAGATCCTTGAAGTATTAAAAAGTGAAGTGCCAGATCTCATCCTTATGGATGTACAACTGCAGGGGTCACTGGATGGCATTGATACTGCCCATGAAATCAACCGGAAATATGATATCCCGATCTTATTCCTTACAGCCAATACCGACAAAGCTACTTTCGACCGGGCCAAGTTAACTTTTCCGCATGGATTTCTCTCCAAGCCCTTCCGGATCAAAGATGTACTCCATGCTATCGACCTTACGCTGGAATTAGAAAAAAGTGCTACCGAAAACACATCTTCTGAAAAATATCTTGCCGATCGTGTCTTTATCCGCACCAACGATTATCTGGAGAAAGTGATGTATAGTGATATCTTGTTTATTGAAGCCGATGGTGCATATGCCAAGATTGTGACAGAGGTAAAAACTTTTATTTTATCACAAACCTTAAAAAAAATACAATCAAAAATTCCTGCTCCTTACCTTATGAAGGTTCATCGTTCATTTGCAATCAACACTGAAAAAGTTGATAAGATATCCGATAGTTTCGTCCTTATCGGCAATCATAAAATACCGGTCAGCCGCACGTACCGGGATGCCCTTTTCAAAATTTTTAATATTTTCTAACCCGGTAAAAATAGCTTAATGAATGGCTGTCCAATCTGCTACCCCCTGTTCACGTTGGCATATTTTCCAATAATTGATATCGATCAAAAGTAATCCGGGTGGAATACCCCTTTGAAGTATCCGTGCTGATTTGTCCTTTGAGTTTCTTACTTAGTATAGCAATCAGATCTGTACCAAAGGAAGATCCCTCTTTCGCTCCATTAGATAATGTACCCTCCCCGTCGTCAACTACCACCAGAACCAACTGATTGTGGTCATTTTGCCATAAACTGACCTTTATCGTTCCCTGATCTCTTCTTTTAAATGCATACTTAATAGAATTGGTAATCAGCTCGTTAACAATTAGCCCCAGCGGTATAGCCGTCTCCACATCGACAAATCCAATCCTAATATCACTGACTATATCGATGTACTTCTTTTCATCTGTAAAACTATCATGCAAGTGATCACAGAGTACGGTAAGATATTGCCTCATATCCACACCAGTGACATTTTCGTGAGAGTACAATTGTTGATGAATAAAGGCCATCGATTGGACCCGGTTTCGCCCCTCCATAATGGCATTAGAGGCATTTTCATCTTTGATGTATTCCGATTGAAGATTTAATAAGCTGGATAGAATCTGTAAATTATTTTTAACCCGGTGATGAATCTCTCTTAAGAGAAAATCTTTTTCACGATTGCGTTGATCTAAAATTTCATTGGTTCTTTTTTTAACCAAATATCTCCGATATAACATAAAAGCCAGGATACAAACGGCCAGAATTAAGGTTATTCCATATATTCTCTCACTTTTTTGCCGGGCAATTAATGCATCCTTACGATCGGATTCATATTTCGATTGCATTTCCTCCAAAGCCTTGTCCTGATCCTCGGTAAAAAGGCTGTCAGAAAACCTGGAATTGATTTCCATGTACTTATAGGCACTGTCATATTGCCCAAGAGCGGCATAAGACCTGGCCATATATTCGGGTAGCTCGGTCAGGAAAAAGACCTCTCCCGAAGCATAAACGACTTTAAGAGCATCTCTCAAAAGATCGATACAAGCCTGATATTGGCCAGTGGCCAGATATACCTGGCCGAGACCATTTTGAATGACCATCTTTTGCCGGCTATTTTGATCGCCACAATTTGCCAAGGCCTTTCTAAAATAAATCATGGCACTATCGTATTGATTGTATTCCATGTAAAAGGCACCTAGATCATTATAAGCCAAACCCATTATTTCAGAGACACCCGACTTTTCCGCCATCTCCATACCTCTTTCAAATGCATATTGAGCTTGGATGCTATCACCATCCAATCGGTAACCGTGCCCGGCAAAACTCCAGGAATCCCAGGCATTGGGATAATCAGCTACTTTCTCAAATAGAATACCTGCCTTCTCGCCATTCTCGGCGCTTTGTGCCATCTTATACGTGAAATGGAAAATCCGGGAGATTCGTAGATACCCCAGCGCAATACCCGCCTCATCCTGGAGGTCTTCCATTTTACCTAACCCCTGAAGACTATAGTCTAAAGCTGCTTTATAATCCCCCAGGCAAAATGCCTCAAAAGCTTTTTGGTACAATACTTCGGCAAGTCCTCTTTCCACCGATAATCCCTCATAGATTTGTTCTGACACCCTATTCCAATAGGCAATAGAATCACAGAGTCGCTTGTCATTAAATACTTTGCTCAACTCTAGCGCCAGATCTGCATTATCTATCTCCGTACCAGCGGAATTCTGCATGGCGTAATGAAGGAGTGCAATCGAACTATCGGCGTCCATCCATTTCAATTTCTCCACTGAATGAATGAGGTCTTCAGTACTGGAATACTGTCCATAGACAGTCCAACTAAATACGCATAGGAGACAGCCTAAGAATTTGTTTTTTGGAAATGTCTGCAACCTCCAGTAAGACATAAGTAGTGAATGAGTGCACACAAAAGTACTGAAAGATAGGCAAACAGCGCTTATAGAGGTACCTATAAAGTCTATAGCACTTTGTCACCGCCTCCCAATTGATATAGCTTTATATATCCTAATATTTCAGTTTTATGTATCTCATCTTTGTGACTAATATATTTTTCTTCATTTTCCATCACAAATCATCGGACTCATAGGACACCGAAAGGTTGATAATTAATAATCAATTTGTAAATTCAAGTCGCTCAACACAACATTTGAATCAAATGAAAAAAGTCTTCTCTACATCGATTTTGATCATTCCCATTATGGCTATGGTTATGCTAACCTCCTGTAAAAAAGAATTCGAAAATGAAGAACCGGAGGTAAGGCATATTGTAGTGAATGCTCAAAATCAACACTATTTCAGCTATACCGATGGTAAGCCCTATATCCCGGTAGGTATCAATATGATCAATCCGAGTGGAAAAAACCTATCCTCACCAGATCTTGCATTCGAAGAAATAGAAACCTGGATGAAAAATCTGTCTGAAAATGGTGGGAATTATATTCGCATATGGTTAAGTCAGTCTTTTTGGGATATTGAGGAAAAAGCAGGAGTTTATAATGAAGATAAAGCGAAACGCATTGATCGATTTATTGAGCTGGCCAGAAAATATCAGCTACACATAAAAATTACCTTTGAACATTTTCGCAGTATTACCACGGAAGAAAATCCTCAACCGTGGGCAACTAAATTTGCTTATCACACCTCCAATGGTGGTCCCCTCGACAGTATCGGTCAATACCTCTCCACTGCCCAGGGGAAAAGTCTATTTCTAAATAAAATTGATTTTTATAAAAACAGGTATGGAGAAGATCAAATCTTTTTTGGATTGGAATTATGGAATGAAATGAATGCAATGGTGGGTCCGGAAGATGAGACATTTTTCCATTGGAATGAAGATATGCTGGCTGCGGTTAAAACCCGGTTTCCATCGCTTCTGGTGATGCAGAGTCTGGGTAGTTTTGATACGGATAAAGTTCGCCCCGTATATCAAAGGATGATGACTCTTCCCGGTAATGAAGTTGCCCAGGTGCATCGCTATCTCGATTTAGGCGCACCACTGGAGGTATGCCATGGTCCTATGGATATTATTGCATCTTCCGCTGTTGAAGAGATTTTATCATATAATTTATCAAAACCAGTAATCCTGGCGGAAACAGGAGCCGTAGAACCCCGTCATGCGGGTCCGAGTAAATATTACGAACGAGACACAGCGGGAATTCTTTTACACGATATACTTTTTGCGCCCTTCTTTAGTGGCAGTGCCGGGGCGGGAATGAGTTGGCATTGGGAATCTTACGTCCATAAAAATAATCTATGGTATCATTTTGGAAGATTTAATGAGGCGATTAAAAATATCAATCCTCT
>JAGQWV010000081.1 GCA_020437045.1 Saprospiraceae bacterium
CACACCAGGTTTATCTGGGATCCATGTATAAGGAAGTGTTAGAATCAGACACCTATCTGGACGGACGGGGTAGCACTGTTGGTAAAGTGATTGATGGTAGTATTACGGATCAATCCTTAACGGGTATAGCTGGGGTATCCAACATCGGTACGGATCGAAACTGGACCAGCCACCCCTTTGCTCAGGCCAACTGGTATGTTTTCGGCCGTTTAGCCTGGGATTATGAACAGTCCGCATCGGAAATCGCTGATGAGTGGATTCGAATGACTTTTGGAAATGATCCAAAGGTAGTGAAGTCCGTCAAAGACATGATGTTAATGTCCTACGAAACTATGGTAGACTATATGACTCCCATGGGACTCCACCATATTATGGCCGCTGGTCACCATTATGGTCCTGGTCCATGGGTCGACAATATGAGTCGGGCCGATTGGAACTCAACCTACTATCACCGTGCAGACAGTCTGGGACTCGGTTTTGATCGAACAGAAACCGGAAGCGATGCTGTCAGTCAATATCAACGTCCTGTCGAACGAATATTTGGCTCTGCAGAAAAATGTCCGGAAAAATTCCTTCTCTGGTTTCACCATATTGGTTGGCATGAAGAAATGCAATCAGGACTGACACTCTGGGAAGAACTCTGTCAGCACTATGAAAATGGTGTATCTAAGGTAGGCCAGATGCTGGAAATATGGGAAAGTCTGGAAAATAAAATTGATCGGGCCCGATACGAGCATGTCCTTTCTCTTTTAAGAATCCAATGGAAAGAAGCCAAATGGTGGAGAGATGCTTGTCTTACGTATTTTCAGACGTTTTCCGGAATGCCTCTGCCCGAAGGAGTACCAGCTGCAGAGCATGATCTTAACTATTACAAAAATCTCCGGTTTCCCTATGCACCGGGGATCCGGCCAAGGTGGTAAAGATCCCGGCTTCTGTTTCACAAAAACAGAAGGAGCACCTATTGGCACTCCTTCAAGAAAATTATTTTGATTTTTTATTTGGGGGGAGGAGTCATCCGCAAATAGGGTTTAATGGTTTTAAATCCCTTCGGAAACTTTTCCTTGGCTTGTTC
This sequence comes from Saprospiraceae bacterium, assembly GCA_020437045.1. Lineage (GTDB taxonomy): Bacteria > Bacteroidota > Bacteroidia > Chitinophagales > Saprospiraceae > JABDMH01. The sequence continues at coordinate 1,073 of JAGQWV010000081.1, forward strand.
ATCCGAAACAGAAGGTAAAATAACGACATCATCTCCCTCCTTCCAGTCAGCCGGTGTAGCGACACTTTCATAGGCCGTAAGCTGAAGTGAATCAATGACTCGCAAAATTTCCAGGAAGTTTCTTCCCGTCGACGGTGGGTAAGTAAGTGTAAGCTTAATTTTTTTATCAGGACCAATCACAAATACCGATCGAACCGTAGTCTTTTCAGTGATGCCCGGATGAATCATTTCATAGAGCTCAGAAACCTTCCGGTCTTCGTCGGCAATAATGGGAAAATTCATTTTGACCGACTGAGTCTCCTCAATGTCCTTGATCCATTCAAGATGAGAATCCACGGGGTCGATGCTGATAGCGATTGCCTTTACATTTCGCTTGGCAAATTCTCCACTGAGAGCCGCTGTTCTTCCCAATTCAGTGGTACAAACCGGTGTAAAATCAGCAGGATGTGAAAAAAGTAAGCCCCAGCCATCTCCAAGCCACTCATGAAAATGAATGGTTCCCATGGTTGTTTCGGCGGTAAAATCAGGTGCTATATCTCCTAATCTCAAACTCATTTTTAGTATTGTTTTTGTGAATAAAAAAGTAATCAAAGTTTCTCTCTGATAAACTCTGAATTGATGAAAATGTTTTGTCGATCGATTGAACCACCAGTTGATCACCATCATGTACCGCATCAAAATAGATGGAGTCTGCCCTGAACATGTTGAAAGGCGCCCGATTTGTAATGCTATCCTGCCTCGGGATAGAAGTCTTTTGCATTTTTTACGGTTAAAGTTCAATTTGCTTTAACTATAAAAACTTGTACCTTTTGGTGCTATTAAATCGTAGAACTAATCAGATAAAAAACAGATGAATTTAAATCTAAACGATAAAGTGTTTATCGTGACCGGAGGTTCAAAAGGTATTGGCGAGGCCATTAGCCGGGCAATAGCTGCTGAAGGGGGCACGGTCGTCATTGCTTCGCGATCGAAGGGAGAGACGGAAAGCATGGTAAAGGAATTTCAGCAAGCAGGCTTAAAGAGTTTAGGCATTGTCGGAGACTTACAGGATACTGAATTATGCAAGCAAGTCATCGAAGATACCATAGACCATTTCGGCAGAATAGATGGAATAGTAAACAATGCCGGATTAAATGATGGAGCCAGTTTGGAATCTGGGCCGGAAGCCTTCCGCAAGTCCTTAAATGTAAATCTTCATCACTACTATGACCTGGTACATTATGCGCTTCCGCATCTAAAAGAATCAAAGGGGTCGATTGTAAACATAAGCTCTAAAGTAGCCCTTACCGGTCAGGGAGGCACTTCCGGTTATGCAGCCGCAAAAGGTGCCCAATTGGGTCTCACCCGGGAGTGGGCGGCCGAACTATATCCTTTTTCCATTCGGGTAAATGCTATATTACCTGCAGAAGTTATGACCCCGTTGTATCGAAAATGGCTGGACACTTTTCCTGATCCGACCGCTAAAGAAGCGGACATCGTTTCAAAAATACCCCTGGAAAAACGGATGACCACCAGTGCAGAAATTGCCGCGATGGCCGTCTTTCTACTCAGCGACGTTTCTGCCCATACCACTGGTCAGTTTATGATTGTCGATGGTGGTTATGTCCATCTGGACCGGGCGTTGACATGATGGAATCATTGATATCCCTCCTATCTGCTTTCAGATAATATATAACCTCAAGTTTTTACTATTTTACTACACTGAACGAACAACCAACCAGCGCATGAGTCTTCGCAAAACACCAATCCTGCCGTTTATCCTGGTGACCAGCCTCTTTTTAATGTGGGGTATTGCCAACAATATGACGGATACGCTTCTAGCCGCTTTTAAGAAAATTATGAGCAAATCCGATGCGGAGACTTCCTGGATACAGTTTGTATTTTACGGAGCTTATTTCTGCTTAGCTCTTCCAGCGGCTGTCATCACTAAAAAATATTCCTACAAGACGGGTATTCTGGTTGGTTTAGGACTTTTTGTATCCGGGTGTCTACTTTTTCTGCCTGCCAGCCGAACCATGGCTTATGGACATTTTCTCACTGCACTTTTTATTCTCGCGGGAGGATTATCTCTATTGGAAACCGCGGCAAATCCATATGTAGTAGCAATGGGACCTCCGGAGACCGGTACTCAACGACTTAATCTGGCCCAGTCTTTCAACCCAGTGGGATCTATCCTTGGTGTCGAACTCAGCCGGCAATTTATTCTCTCCAAACTAAACCAGGCGTCGGCCGAAGAAAGAGCCAGTATGACCGCAGATCAACTGAAACAAATTCAATCTGACGAGCTGGCGGCGGTGATGGGACCTTATGTCGGGGTAGCGGTAGTCCTACTTATTATCTGGATACTTATTGCCGTGACGAAAATGCCTAAAGCTTCCGATAGCGGATCCCTTGATTTTGGAAATACATTTAGACGTTTAATCAAGCGCAGAAATTATGTATGGGGAGTCGTGGCACAATTCTTTTATGTCGGAGCCCAGATTTGCGTCTGGTCTTTTACCATCCGGTATGTCATGCAGGAATTAAATCTCAATGAAGCCGATGCCGCCTGGTATTACCGGTTATCTTTGATTTTCTTCCTGATTTCGCGGTTTATTTGCACTTTTTTAATGCGTTTTATTGATCCAAAAAACCTTTTGGCTCTCCTGGCAATACTTGCCATTGCTTGCACTGCAACGGTTATGTTTGGTGGTGGTAATATCGGAGTTTATGCCCTGCTGGGAATCTCTGCCTGCATGTCACTAATGTTTCCCACGATTTACGGATTGGGAGTCGAAGGTCTGGGTGCGGATACCAAAATTGGTGGTTCAGGATTAATTATGGCTATCTTGGGAGGAGCTCTCTTACCTCAATTAATGGGGTATATTTCCGATGCCACTTCCAGTATTAATATGGCTTATATTATTCCTTTGATTTGTTTTGTTGTTGTTGCCTATTACGGAGCGGTCGCAAGTAAAAGAATCTCGGCACCTGCCTGATCCAAGCTTAGCTCTGCCATTGCGTTCTTTTACCACAATCAGATAATCTCATTTGATCCAGGGGATAATCTCGGTAACTCCAGACTTAACACCATACGAAAATACGTGGCAGTTTATCGAATTCTTAATAATAAAAAAAAATTAGCCGATTTGTCCAATCTGCCATAGGCAACTTCGTCCTTAGGGTGTTAATTAATTTTGCAAAAAGTAAAAAATAAAAAAATGAGTAATTTCTTATTTCTATTCAGAGGAGGACAGGAACGAAGTATGAATCAGTCTCCGGAGGAGATGCAGATTGAAATGCAAAAATGGATCACCTGGATGAGTAAATTGAAGGAAAAAGGCCAATTAATCGATGGTCTACCCCTCGGACATGAAGGCAAAGTTGTTGCCAACAAAGGTGAATTGGTAACCAATGGGCCCTTTGCAGAAGGGGCAGAAATCGTCGGTGGATATTTGATTGTTACCGCTGATTCTTTAGATCACGCAGTTGAAATATCCAAGGGTTGTCCAAACTATGATTATGGTGGCACGACTGAAGTAAGGGAAATCCTGGCAGTTTGATCTAAGTTTAACTCGCACCGGATGACAAGCCTTCTCAAATGCTTGTCATCCGGTTTTATTATCTTCTTTTAAAAACGTTATCACCGGTCTTGGAGAAAAAATCTGATTCATATGATCTGACTCACTTATTCCGGCATAGTTATGGAAAAGTACTGGCAGTCCTCATTAAAAGATTTGGACCTGCCCATCTGGAAGATATTGAAGACGCCATTCAGGAAGCATTGATTAAGGCCATGAGGATTTGGCCATATCAGGATATTCCCGTTCAGCCATTTGCCTGGCTTCTTAAAGTTGCACACAATCAATTAATTGATCAATTAAGAAAAAAACAAAAAACTGTATTGTCAGGCGAGATTTTTGAAAATAATCTCGTAAACGACCTTATTAATGATCCGACTTTGGAAAATACAATTGATGATGATCAGTTGAAAATGATTTTTACCTGTTGTCATCCTTCCTTGTCGGAAGAATCCCAAATTATTCTTACACTCAAATTGATCGCCGGTTTTAGCAATGGAGAAGTGGCAAATGCCTTATTAAAAAAAGAAGATACCGTTGCCAAAGCTTTCACCAGGGCAAAAAGAAAATTACAAGATGAAAATATCCGATTTGATCATGCCTTTGAGATCGGGCTGCGTTCAAGATTAAATATTGTTCTGAGAATCATTTATTTAATATTTACCGAGGGTTATAAACCGTATGAGGGAAATTCATCCATAAAAAAAGATTTATGCTACGAAGCAATCCGTTTAGCATTATTACTCGATAACAATAAATTTTGCCAAACCGCCTCTACTAAAGCACTCATCGCCCTCATGTGTTTTCATACGGCCCGCTTTGAAGCCAGACAAGGACCTGGAGGTGAATTGATTGATTTAGAACATCAAGACCGAAGTATTTGGAACCAGGAGCTCATCAATATAGGTATCCGGTATTTAAACGCAGCTACGGATAAAAGTGATTATCCCCTTGACTACATTCTCCAGGCATTTATCTCTTATTATCACTGCTCTGCAGAACGGTTTGTAGATACCGATTGGAAAAGTATACTCCGGTTATATGACATCCATCTTACCAAACAATATTCACCAGTTATTGCGCTTAACAGAATTGTCGCGTTTAGTAAGGTGCACGGAATCGCTCCAGCATATCAACTTCTTCTAGCGTATGAACAAAATGACGATGCTCCCAAACAAATGCTCTTTCATGCCATCAAAGGTGAATTACTTTCAAAATTAGGTAGGAACCATGAAGCTGCAGAAGCATTTCAAAAAGCAGTCGTCTTGGGCGAAAACGCACCGGAAATCAATCACTTAAAACATAAGATCTCCTCTCTTATCTATCGAGATCGAAACCATTCATAACATTCATGAATGTAGACACGAGAAATTCAAAAAGTATTTAAGCCGGAAATTTTTCTTCCCAAAAAGGTATTGGGGCAAATATACCTCCACTATTTTCGAAAAAAGCCTCATCGGTATCATAGACACCATCCTTTGTATGTACCCATTCACGATCACCCATAGGATGGTATTGCTGGATCAGTCCTTCCCAATCCCGGTAATTTTGCCAGCCATTGGTCTCCTGCATTCCCATATTCCATCCTGGAAATGCCGGCAGCCGGGCGGCAACGATCTTGTTCCACTCGACTAAAATGGGATTTACCGTCAGGTCAGCACAGAAGCAAGGCACATTCCTCTCATAGGCAGCCTGGGCAATCTTGATGGTCATGCTCATGGTTTTTGCAATGGATTTGACCGCTATCGCATTGTAACCCTGATCAATTCTGGCAATCGTTTCCTCTACGGTATGAGCACTTTCGTCGGCAGCGACCCGGGGTCCCCGGGCGGTGAGTTCGCTTACATCTTCTTGATTGCGCTCTCCAAAAGGTTCCTCCAGTACGGCAATCTGCCCTAATGCACCAATTTGTTCAGCATAATCCAGAAATTCATGTAAAGTCTCATGGCGATCATATCGTCCATTGGCATCAAAATAGTATGGTATCTTTCCATCCGGAGAATGCGGTGTCTCATAATGGCCAATGGCATCATGGATGCCCTTCAGAAATGCCTTATCTTTTTCCAGCATCACCTTCTGATTTCCTGGAGCACCAATTTTAATTTTCATAATAAAGAATCCATCATCAGCCAGTTTCTTGATTTCATCAATACTGGTACCATAGGTCAGTGCGGGAATACTTACAACGTTTTTATGCCGTGCTGACAATCCCTCCTTATATTGCCCAGGTATTAATTGATCAAAATTATCAAATCCATTTACCTTAGCATAAAGCAACCAGGCAGCATTGTCGACAGCTACCAGTGGATTTAACGCAAATGTTTTTCGAAGATCATCCTGGCCTGTAATTTTCTTACCATAATTAAGTAGTTCTTCGAGAATTTCGTCCAGCATGACCATGGGAGAGGCAAACTGCTGTCCTTTAATCATCTGTAAAGCCCTTTCCGTCATTGCGTACATGATGGCGTTTCCTCCGCTCTCCGAAGTCTCGCTAGCTACCCTTGCATCACACCAGAGTGGATTCTGCACCCCAAGACCGATGGCTGAATGCCCTTCTGCACTGGTTAGTTTGGTAGCTATTTGCCAAAGATTATGGGTAGCACTTCCCTTAAATCCAAATGCTTTTTTCAGTTGTTCTCGTTCAAACGTACTTCCATAGCTGGCTACCCGGAAATACTTGGGTACGGGTTTCGTCATATCTTCTAATTTATTGGTCAAGTTTGTACCGATAGATGTGGTCAAGGCAGCCATACCTGACTTCCTTATAAAATCACGCCGGGATTCTTTCATCATTATATCTGTAATTTCAAACGATCAATATATAAATAATTAATTTGAGGAAGCCTTTATATCCGCGTCTAGAGCGCTTTCTTTCCCGTTGCTAAAGACTTAACAGTATACCAGGTTTCCCCGGTCCATAATTGATTTCCAGCTTGATCATACAGACCGTCATCCAGTAAAAAATATACCACATAGCCTTGTTTAACTTCGGGAACTACCACTTTTAATTGTTTTCGATCATCAGACAACACCAGGTTCTGTATAGCCAGATCTTGTTGATCAATCTTAGGCCCTCCATAGCGCTCCGTCGATTCATATCGCCATTGAGATAATTTTATTTTACTTCGGTCGAAAGTGAGATCGCGACTTACCGGACTGGTGAAGTCTAAAAGGAACCCCCCGTCATCAATCTTTACAGAAAGAATTTCAAAAGTTGTCTTCCCGTTCATTGCTAATTTTTGCAGGCCAAACTGATGTTCTTTATGTGCCCATCCTCCAATCATACCAACACCTCCTGCATAGATGTTTCCTTCATCGTCCAAATCGATCCGATTGATACCGGCTTCCAGGCCCTGGGTAAAACGAAAGACACAGCCTTGATAACTACCATTTACCTTCTCTATAAATGCTCTTTTAATACCACCATGACTGACGTCACCAAAAATCATTTGTCCGGCATAAGGTCCTGATTTCAAGAGCATGGGTTGGCCAGGTGAATTTCCAATTTCATCCTGCGGGAGATAAACCGCCGGCAGTGTTTCGGTTTCTCCTGTAAAACGGTCACCGGTACCAAACTGACATCCATAAAAATGGTCTTTCTCCACTTGTATCAATTTACAAGCAGGTACCCATTGCCCCTGATTTTCGGTTACAAATATTTCATTTTCAGGTCCAAAGCCAATACCATTAGGTTGCCGTAATCCCCTGGCAATAATTTCAAAATTTCCATTCTTGTCAACAGAAAAAACCGTTCCCCGATCTTCATTCTGCCGTTCGGTAGACATCAGACGCATCGCCAGACCAAGGCTGCCGAAAAACTTGCCATCCTGTTCCAGCAATCCGTAGGAAAATTCATGGAAATCCGGAGTGACACCAAAGACATTGTTTACACAGGCATAGACATCCGTGATCCCATCCCCATCCTTGTCAATCAGATGGGTTAGTTCATGTTTCTGCATGACATAAATCTCATCTCCCACGGTGGTCAGTCCCAGGGGTTCTGCCAAACCACTGGCAATCATTTTTACCGATATCTGACTTGGGTCATTTGATTTTAGATTGGTCAGCCGGTATACTGCTCCCAGACTATCCCAGGTGCTGACTAATAGATCTCCCTGCTGAGTAAGCTTCATTCCCGCCACCCTTGGCTTAAAGTCTTCCGGTCTGATTTTAATCAAATCGAAAGAAGGATGCACCCCTTGCAGGGGAATTCCGAAACCCGGCTTTTTAGGTAGTGCCTCTGCAACTTGTCCGGACGAAGCAGCATTTTTCTTTTTATTCGGAGTTGGTTGTAGCGATAAAACATAGGTGACCATATTGCGAATATCCCGATCTGACAGATCCGGATGGGGCACCATTTGCGCCTGCCCCCATTTTCCTGTTGATCCATTACGCACACTCTTAATTAAGGTATCGATAATGTTGTCAACTCCGGCATAGCGCTCGGCGATCATTAAGTATGCCGGACCGATATTTTGTTCATGCATTTGATGACAAGTGCTACATCCAGACCGGTCCAACCAGTATTGAGCCCCGTTATCCGAGGTAAGTTCTTCCGGTCTGGCACCGGGTAACTCACGCTGATAGTGATCACTAATGGTCATGTGAGTCGAAAGTTTTTGACCGTCGATCAGCACCTCAATTTGGGATGGTTTATCTACGCTAAATTCCCGCACGTAAAAAACCGAATCCCGGTCGAAGGTGATAAAAGGTTTTTCCTGCACCTCCACGACATCATTTCCTACCTTGAGCTCATAGTGAAATAACACTTGCTTTTCCGGCAGTATTTCGTATGATTTAAATTGCATCACTGAAGCCACCTTGTCACCATTCTGATATGTCTCCCAGCGGTTGTCCGACATTTGCTGCCTCCAGTAGACATTACCAAAACTGGCGGGTTGAACAGTCTTGATATTATTAAATGGTGCACCATTCCACATGACTCCACCAGTCCAGAATTGATAGGGTACCATGGCCTTCAGATCATATGCCAGGAAATGTGCACTATCATATTGCAAGGTCAGCATCCTGGTTTTTTGATCTAACACCGACCTTCTAAATAATTTAAGATCTGCCACATTTCCCTTCTCCGTCTGTTGACAGGAAATAAATAACATTAAAATGAACAGTATTCCGGGGATGGCAATACTCCAGGTCGTTTTCAGGCTTCTCTCCATATCTTTTTTGCGTAATCCAAATCCTTTTTCATAGCCTTGAAAATATCTGCGGCTTTCATACCCGAAAGTTGTCTGTCGCCATGTTCGACACCGCCCAGGTCATATTCGTAATGCACGGTAACCGGGACGTCAATCTTTAATTCTTTTAACATCTTGAAATAAGCCAAAAAGTCCACCATACCCTCACCGAGTGGAACATTTTTTACCTCCCAACGACCAAATTTCCCTCTGGTCCAGACAAAATCCTTAAGTACGATACAGTTAATCTGTGGTGCAATTAATTTTAATCCATTGATCCAGGATTGCCCTCCTTCCACAACACCATGTCGGATATCATATTGGCATCCGATCTTATCGGAAGTTATTCCTTTTAATAAATAATAAATATCCCAAATTTGCGAGCCCACCCGAATTCCCGAATGATTTTGATATGCGCCGGCAATACCTAAGGTTTTGTTTAAAACGGCCAGTCTTTTCATTTGGTCATTGAGCGTTTCCAGACGATCAGGTATGGGTACCTCGTCATCAAAGTTAACGTATCCCAGTCGATATAATTTTACACCCAGATCAGCAGCCGTTTTTAATACTCTTTGATTCAATTCATCTTCCGCATTATTAACATCAGTTGCCATCATGTCGTGCCGAAGACCCACACTTTCGATGGCTTCAATAGCCAGGGGAAGTTGATTTTCTACTTCATCAGGCGCTACATGACCTCCTTTTCTTACCGTCAAATCAATTCCGTCAAATCCGAGGTTAGCGGCGGCGTCAGCCATGCTCTTATAATCCAGAAATTGAAGATGCTTTGAAAAGATATGGTATGTTAATTCCGACGTATTGTCTTCTCGAACTCGAGGCATCGCATTTAATCCAGCCATCATGGCACCCGAATACGTCACTCCAGTTAAAATAAAATTCCTTCTGTTTAGCATTACTTAAAGATACGTTAGATAAATAGTATGTCTTTTATCGGAAAATGAAGGTATCATTTTCTCACAAAAATTACCTGATTAATACCGGGTATTAACCACCTTCCAATTGGGATCCAATTTTTGCATTTCAGCTTCGTCGTCCCTCTTGGTCAGTCCGCAAGCCAAATAATTCTGGTGCAATTTCTCCAGAGCATCGGGGTCAATTTCCACCCCCAGACCCGGTCCCGAAGGTAAGGTCACACAACCTTCTTCGATTTTTATCTTACCTCCGACAATTACATCTTCACTTTGCCAGGGGTAATGTGTGTCAAATTCATGATCAAAAATGGGAAGCGCAGCACCAATATGAGCCATAGCTGCCAGAGATATTCCCAGATGACTGTTACTGTGCATCGAAAAACCCCGACCAAAGGTCTTGCAAATCTTGTAGAGCTCCATCGTTGAACGCAGTCCTCCCCAAAAATGATGATCGGAAAGAATAATATCTTCCGAATGTACTTTCATACTTCCGGGCAAGTCACTAAAGGAGGTTGTACACATATTCGTTGCCAAGGGAATATCCACCTCTCTTCTGAGTTTTGACATATTTTCCTGTCCACGAACGGGATCTTCCAGGTATTCCAATTTACCTTTAAATTCTTTGGCCCATTTTATTCCGGTCTCCAAAGACCATATGGCATTGGGATCATAACGCATAGGCATCTGACCATCAAAGGCTTTATAAATTGCCAAGGTATCGGGCACTTCCTTATCAGGTGGGAAAAATCCTCCTTTTAATTTAATAGATTTATATCCAAATTCTTGGCACATGGCTTCAGCTTGAGCAATAATTCCCTCGGTTGAAATGGCCTCTGCCTGGCGCGCCGCTGCCCAACCCTCAGCCTGGGGATCCAAATCATATCCCCATACTCCTCCGGCCCCCTTAAATTTGTAGAATAAATAGGCTGCAAAAGGTATTTGTTCGCGCATTGTGCCCCCCAACAGATCCGCAACCCGGCAGTTAAGTTCTTTTCCGAGAATATCCAGACATGCCACTTCCATGGCGCTAAAAATATGGACCACGATTCGCTGATCCCAGGGAGTACCTCCCCGGTTATCTTCCGTTTTTGGAAGTTTTTCAGCCACCTTCTGCAATATTTTGTTGGGTTGAAATACATCAAGTCCAATCAGACTATCTTTTATTTTTAAGATCGCTTCCTCCGTTTCTTTATTTCCAGGAATTTCACTCACCCCCACTACGCCACCCTCTGTTTCCACCTGCAAAATAATACGCAGGGCATACGGAGCATGTACTCCCACACAATTCAGTAATGGAGGGTCGGTGATGGCAATTGGTGTTACAATGATATCTTTGATAAAATGAGAGGGATTTTTCATATTTAAATCATTAAGTGGTTCAGTGGGTGAAATAGTTTAATAGGTAAAGTGGGTAAAATAGTTGAAACTGGTCAAATGGTTAAGGATAAATTCGATATAATTTAATTGGTTTAATTGCTTGATTTGTATAGTGGTGATTTATTTCAATGTTACTCTCCGGGCAACTAAACCAAAGGCATCACTTTAGCTAAAATCATGACAACAGCCAATCCGGTAAATCCCATAACCAAAAGTAGGAAAGAGAAAAAACGCATACTCTCCTTTTCGGTCATCCCACTCATTTTGGTAACGATCCAAAAACCACTATCATTCATCCAGGCAAATACCTTACTTCCGCATCCTATAGCAATCGCCAGATATACAGGATGAAATCCCAATGTGGCACTATTGGACAGTCCACTGAGTATGCCAATGGCAGTTATCATAGCTACGGTGGCAGACCCCTGAGCGGTACGCATAACCGCTGTAGCAAAAAATCCCAGAGGCAACACCGCCAATTGGTAGTCACCAGCCATATGTTTTACCGTATCGCCTATACCCGATTGTTGCAATAATGCTCCCAATGCTCCCCCCGCGGCAGTGATTAAGATTATAACTCCAGCACTGGAGAGCGCAGCCTGCACATTTTTCTGAAAATCTCCAGCCATTTTATTGTAGCGATACATTAAATAAAGTGAGACTAAGGCGCTAAACAGAAGTGCAAGATTACTATCCCCCAAGGTTCCAAAAACAGAAAGCAGCACTGAATCCTTATTGGTCATCGTTGTTTTAAGAATCGTATTTCCCGCAATGAGCAAAACGGGCAACATGATCGGCAGTAAAGCGAAATAAATACCAGGCAATTCTTCATCCGGAGTTTCCGTCATCGTCTGCAATTCCTTAATCGGCACTTCAGGAGTATCTCTCAATGGCAAATCCCATCTTTTGGAAGCATATTTGGCATAGGCATATCCTGCCAAAACCGTGATTATCCCTACAAAAATCCCCATTAACATCATGACACCAAGGTCAACTCCCAACTCCTCAGCGACAAAAAGAGGACCTGGGGTTGGTGGAACCAACGAATGAGCCATTACCGCACCGGCAATAACACACATGAGATATAGTGAAAATTTCTTAGGATTTCGCACGCCAAATGATTTAATTAATGGGATCATTAAATAAAACACTGTATCAAAAAAAACAGGAATGGCCAATAAAAAACTTCCGGATAAAAATGCCCCGGGAGCCCTTTCTTTACCAAAGAGTTTCATGGCGCTTCGCACGATTCGCTCTGCTCCACCACTTTTCAAAAGAGCGGTACCAATAATTGATGCCAAGGCAATAAGAATACCAACTTTGGCGCAGGTATTACCGAAGGCTCCCACTACCCTTTTACTGAGCAACTGTTTGGAAAAAGTGATAGCCTGATCTTCACCCATCCCTTGTGATAATGCATAATGGTATAATATATCCGGTGTCGTGACAGCCCCGACCACCAATGCTGCTAACAGCAAAGAAATAAAAGCATGTAGTCGCAGGACAATGATGCAGAAAAGCACAACGGCTAATCCCAGTAGTAAAATTAGTATTGGATTCATTTAAATTTGATTTTCGTTTACCCACTTGACACTATGATCGCCGCCGGTTAGAGCAAATGTTTGTTTTGGTTTTTTCTGGTCAAAAAATAACCACGTTCCTGGAATAAACGGATACTTATTAAGTACCGATTCATCCAGGTCCATTGTATGTCCGCACAGATTAGAAATCAGCAGATAACCCCCTGCTATATTGAGTGGTTCTTGAAATAATTCTTTTTGCGATACAAAAGGCTCTATTTCTGATTTATCCTCATCAGTCAAAACCCCGCGAATTCCTTCGCAAAACAGGAGGTGGATCGCATCTGGTATCGGGTAGGAAAGCAAGTGTGCTTCTATAGGAGTAATTTTCATGGAGGTTGGCAGATTAACTCCTTTAAGGTATAGTTATTTAATGAGATCGATAATTTTTTATCAATTTTTTATTGCCGACCATGCGATTTAAATTAGTTGCATACCCAGGATCATTTTACTTAGTTACCGAATGCATCATTCAACCTTTTTTTTTAACGGACTTTGTATTTTTTTTATATACTTCACCTTACGTAAAAAAAGGAAAAAATAAGGCTCTTAGCTATTTTTAGTGGGTAATCCATATGTCGATTAAAAATTAATCTCGTAAATAATAGTAGTTT
>JAGQWV010000082.1 GCA_020437045.1 Saprospiraceae bacterium
CAGTTATGAAGAAAAGTTAAATACCTTAATCGGAAAAATGATCGGTGATTGGAATTTCACTGCTTACTATTATGATAGTAGGAGAGCCATTAAAAGTAGGGAAACCTGGGTTCCCATGATCATTTTGATGGGCATCTCTACATTTCTAATCTTAAATGTATCCCTGGGGTTGTTTGGTGTACTTTGGCAAAACATCCAAAAACGCCGGCCGGAAATTGGTCTCCGGCAAGCAACCGGTGCTACACGCCAAAAGATCTATATTCAATTTATTTTGGAGATGGTCTTAATGGCGAGCATGGGTATTTTTCTCGGTTTACTTATTGCGATACAGTTTCCCTTGTTAAAGGTAATCGACATTGGTAATGATATATTTTTTAAGGCTATGGCTACAGCAGCCTTAATCATCTATGTACTTGTCGTGCTCTGCTCCTATTATCCCAGCCGGCAAGCATCATTAATTCAACCGGCCAAAGTCCTGCATGAAGAATAATCGATAAATAAATAATACTTTAAGCGCGAGATCGAGATCATTATGGAAACAATCCTAATCATCGATGATGATATAGCCATAGGGGCATCACTGAGGCTTCTCTTCAAAAAGAAGGGTTATCGTGGGGTATGCTGTAGTGAGCCCCGGGAGGCCATCACCTATATCGAGCGGGAGCATCCAAAACTAATTTTACTCGACATGAATTTTACGGTCGAGACGTCCGGCAAGGAGGGGCTCAAACTCTTAAATCAAATCCGTGGCTTCCGACCGGAACTCCCCATCATTCTGATCACCGGTTGGGGAACCATACAGTTGGCTATTGAAGGAATGAAAGCCGGAGCTTCCGATTTTCTGACCAAACCCTGGGACAACGATCATCTCTGGTCTTCGGTGGAAACTGCTTTACAAATAACCGGTAACAATTCTCCTCCAAGGAGCACACAAAAAAACGATCTTATCGTAGGCAAAGATCCCGTACTGCTCGACATACTAGACATGATCAGCCGGGTGAGCCAGACCGATGCCAGTGTGCTGATCACCGGTGAGAGTGGCACCGGCAAAGAATTAATCGCCGAAACCATCCACCAAAACAGCCTTCGACATCAGGAGCCTTTCGTCAAAGTCAATCTGGGGGGCATTTCTTCTACTCTTTTTGAGAGCGAGATGTTTGGCCATACCCGGGGTGCCTTCACCGATGCCCGCTCCGACCGGACCGGTCGATTTGAAATGGCGGATGGTGGCACTATTTTCCTGGATGAAATTGGAGAATTGGAAATGGCAAGTCAGGTAAAGTTACTTAGAGTTCTGCAGGATAAAACCTACGAGGTACTTGGAAGCAGTATACCGCGAAAAACCAATGTGCGGGTGATCAGCGCTACCAACAGATCACTCCCGGATATGGTCAGCGAAGGTACCTTCAGAGAAGATCTCTTCTACCGGATCAATCTGATCACCATCCGGTTACCATCGTTGCGGGAGCGGCCGGGTGACATTCCGTTGTTGGTCAGGCATTTTCTTTCGAATTTAAAAGAAATTTATAACCGGCCTGATCTCACTATTAGCGACACAGCATTACAATGGCTCCAACAATTGACTTTTCCGGGAAATATCCGGCAGCTTAAAAACCTGATCGAAAGATCGGTATTGATGTCCGTAAATAATCAATTAGAAATTGAAGACTTTTCCGCTCATTTTAACAGCCGAGCCCAGGCTTCTGAATTGATCTATAAACCGGGATTGATGACGCTAGAGGAAATGGAGATAAATATGATTAATCAAGCTATGCAATTTCATAAAAACAATATCTCTCAGGCAGCCCGGTCATTGGGCATCACGCGTCACGCCTTGTACCGGAGAATTGAGAAATATAACCTCCAGTATGACGCTTCGAATTAAATATATCTTATTTATCAGTATCATTCATTTGGTGCTGATCGCACTGGTATTTCAGCTTTTCAAAGACCACCTTATATTATTTTTTACTTCTGAATTTCTCCTCGCTTTATCCATCTATTTTTCCTATCGGCTATATCGTGGACTGATACAACCCATTGATTTTATCGCGGCCAGTACCACGGCCATCAAAGAAGAAGATTTTTCAGTAAAATTTCGTCCGACCGGATCTGCCGAATTAAACCGGTTAATCTCTGTTTATAATGAAATGATCGATAAAATAAGGGAAGAGCGTACGAGGCTTCAGGAAAATCACTATTTCCTCGATCGAATCATTGATGTATCACCAACTGCCATCATCATTCTGGATTTCGATCAAAGAATCTCGATGATCAATCCTGCGGCAAAATCACTCTTGCACCAGGCACCGGATATAGGATCACAGGTATCCATTGACAAATCGAATCATCCGGTATTATGCGAATTAGCGAAAATGCAGTCAGGTGATTCGCGTACTATCTCCTGGCAGGGCTTACGTAAAATCAAGTGTCAATGCACCACCTTCATCGACCGCGGATTTGAACGAAAAATATTTCTGCTGGAAGAGATGACCAATGATCTCATGAAAGCGGAAAAAAAGGCCTATGGAAAAGTGATTCGAATGATGGCCCACGAAGTCAATAACTCGATTGGCCCGATCAATTCTATCTTACAATCCATCTTAAATTTTTCAACTCCCTATTCCGACGAAGATACCCGGGATATCAAAGAATATATCGAAGTAGCACTGGACCGGAACCAAAAACTTAATCTGTTTACCCGGAATTTTGCGGATGTCATCCGGTTACCTGATGTAAAGCTATCACCGGGTAATTTACACGAACCGCTTGAAAATGCTATTAGATTAATGACTCCGGAGGCGAAAAAAAAAGCAATCAAATTTGAGGTTTCACTAGAGCCAGGTTCCCTGATCATTCCTTTGGACACCGAACAATTTGAACAAGTCTTAATTAATATTTTAAAAAATAGCCTTGATGCAATTGATCGTGAAGGTATCGTACGAATTTCAACGTATAAAAATCCCACGAAAATCATGATCGCCGATAATGGCCCGGGTATTCCGGAAGAAATTCAAGCAAATCTATTTACCCCATTTTTCAGTACTAAGACACAAGGACAAGGTATCGGATTGACCATCGCCAGAGAAGTATTATATAAACATAACGCGGTATTTACCTTAGAAACAAAAAAATCAGGTTGGACCGTATTTGAGATTGTCTTTCATAAGTAAACCTTTAAACCGGAAGGCTCTTAGCTATTTTTAGTGGGTAATCCTGACCTTTATCAGTAAGGTCAGGTTGCGATACCATAAATTCTACGATATAATTCTAAAGATTTAAATCCTAAATGATTTTAATTCATCATATCATTACCCTGGGAGCTCTGGTTCATATTTTTACGTTTAAACAGCGATGTATCGGCCTTTCCAAATCGATAGCTGAAATTTAATCGGGCAATCTGTGGATCACGGGTACGGTAAGATTCCTGGATAAAGAGATCAGAGATCGTATAAGTCCCGGATTTCCGACTGCGGAAGATATCATTGATATTTAAGGTGAGTGATGCTTTTCTATTTAATAAGTCCTTGCGCAGAGCCGCATCAACAAACCAGTTGGCAAGGGTATAACCCTGGGCAGTATTTACCGTTTGCGGCCCCCAGGGCATGCGGCTGTCCGTACTGGGGGTAAATGATGCTTTGCTGCGATATTCTCCACTCAGCTGCAAAGTAAATCCCGCAGGCATACGGATGGATAATTGTTCTTTTAAAAACCAGCTCACACGGTCAATATTCAGACTGCTTTCGACATTGGTGGCATCCAAAGCAGATTGATAAATATTCACATTACTGGTTAAATCAAGATTTTTAAGCAGTGTATTTTTTAAGGTGATCTCGCCACCGTAAGCGTAGCTGCTGTTAGAATTGGTAAAAGTGGTAAGGACCAGCTCCTGCCCCAATTCTTCCACATACTCTTCCGTCAGATAGGCCGTAATCAAATCGGTAGCCTGTTTATAATAAAGTGAGAAGAGCAAATTATCTCCCTTAGCAAAAAGTTTTTGATAAGATAATTCCAATGCATTGGTAAATTCAGGTTTTAGCTGAGGATTTCCTCTTCGCGGATTCAAGGCGTTGGAGATATCGGTAAAGGGCATTGTCTGAAAGAAATTCGGCCTATTCACTCTACGGGTATACGATAATTGCAAATTATCACCATCTTTCAATTTACGTGTTAAAAACACGCTGGGGAATAAACTAATTGGATAATCAATATTAAAGGAGGAATCTATACCGGTCAGGGTCCCTTCGTAAAAACTGCTTTCACCCCGTAAACCTACTTGATAACCCCAGGGACCAATCTCATGGCTGAGGGTTGCGTATGCGGCATAAACATCATCATTAAACCGGTAATGGTCGGAAATACGGTCAACACTCTCCCAATTTCCATCGACAAAATATTGATTTGAATTATCACTGCTATTTCTTCGTAGCGCTGCCCGGATACCCGTTTCTATTTTAATTGCCGGAGAAAGCCTCTGCACCAGATCTGACTGAATGGTAATAAATTGTCCATTACCTTCATGATCTTGCTTTTCCAGACTTTCTGCCCGATCGAGATAATCCGTAATATAATTACTCCCACCCAGAAATCGAACCCGGTTATAGTTGATATCCGCCGTCCATTCGGACCCTTGTTTAGGAAACAAATGTTTAAATAAAATCGAGCCACCCAGGTTTTTAAAATTTCGATTCTGATCAGCGGTCCGGATGTACTCAGTCGATATCAACCCTGTTGAAAACATACTATCCACATGGGTCGTCAATACATCATTCGGATTAAAACTACCTCTGGTATAAGAGCTACTAAAGGTCAAGGTATTCCGGTTGTCCAAAAACCAATCCAATCCACCCCGGACATTGGCAAATACACCCTGCATTTGGTTGTCCATAATCTGGGTGAAGGAGGTCAATGGACTGCCGGTAAGATTTTGCTGGAATGTTTCTCCCGTGGAAAATCCCTTCCTTTGATTGAGGTTTCCACTCAGGAATAAATTGGTTTTTTCACTAGCTGCATTAATATCACCACCTAAATTATAACCCCCTCGAACATCTGCTCCCGTTCTTACACTTCCATTGTACCCTAACCTCTTTTCCTTCTTCAGCACAATATTGACAATACCAGCCGTACTTCCGCCTGCATCGTATTTGGCGGAAGGATTGGT